>NZ_JBEZFS010000006.1:0-264204 GCF_040649575.1 Nonomuraea sp. NPDC048916 | reverse complement strand
AAACGGGCGCTTCAGCATCGGTGAGGAGGAAGGCGACGGACTCCAGCCCGTTCTGCGGCGGGCGAGACAGGACGGCGGGGCGGCGTAAAAGCGGAGGCGGGTGGGCGTTCCGGCCGACTTAAGACCGTGCCAGTTACCCCCGCGCCCGCAACAAGGCCGAAGGCCAAAATGCACCAGAGCCCAGGCAATCGCGGTCGGCCGGAACGCCCACCCGCCTCCGCGGCACCAACCAGAACCCCACCTTCACGGCACCCACAGAACCCCCGGCGCGGCACCAACGGAACACCCGGCGCGGCACCCGTGTAAGCAGCCACCACGGAGGCCCCGGCTGGAAAGGTCAGACCTCGGCCACCAGCACGCCCATCGATCGGGCCGTACCCGCGACCTGCCTCATCGCCACCTCCACGTCATCGATGTTCAGATCGGGCAACTTGCGCTCGGCTATCTCACGCAACTGCGCGCGAGACGGCCACGCTCTGCGCTCCCGGCCTGCTCGCGCCACGAACCAGGCCGAGCGTCTTGCGGATGAGGTACGCCGTCGGCGGCGTCCTGCACCTGAGAGAGAACGAACGGTTCTCGAACACGGTGAACCACCACCGGCACGACGTCTCCACGTTGGGCGGCCGTGGCCTCGTCGTAGTCGAGCTTCAACTGCCGGAGCTCACGCCGTCAACCCCAGGTTGACGAGCGATCGAGGCCGGACGGCGGACAAGGCAGGCAGATGTGCTATCCGGCCAAATCTGGGCATGCTCCTTCCGGAGCGAGTGCTCGATTACGCACGGTAATGATTAAATGGTTTACCAGTAGGTAATTAGGATTAAGGAGGTGACGTCAATGAAGCAAGCCCTGGCGACGATCGTCAAGCCCCTGCCTGACCACCTGTTCACCCTGCACGAGGGGAACGCCGAGATGCGCTGGGAGGCCATGGCCGGCGAGGGCTACCACACCCCCAACGACCGGTTCTTCGTCCGCAACCACACCTCCACCCCTCTCATCGACGCCTCCACCTGGCGACTCCGGCTGCACGGGGCAGGGGTGCGGCACGCCGGCGAGTACGACTACCGGCAACTGCTGGCCATGCCGTCCCGGACCGTCGACACCGCGATCGAGTGCGCCGGCAACGGGCGGCGGTTCTACGAGATCCAGCAGCACGATCCCATTCCCGGCATCCAGTGGGGCCTCGGGGGCATCGGGGTGGCACGGTGGCGCGGGGTGCCGCTCGGCTACCTGCTCGAACGCGCCGGGCTGCGGCCGGACGCCGTGGACGTGGTGCCGCGCGGGCTCGACGCGCCGTTCGAGGACTACGGGCACGTGCGCAGGCCGCTGCCCGTCGGTAAGGCCGCGGACGACGTACTGGTCGCCTACGAGATGAACGGTGTGCCGCTTCCGCCCGACCACGGATTCCCGGCGCGCCTGGTGGTGCCGGGATGGGTGGGAATAGCGTCGATCAAATGGCTGGGAGACATGGAGGTGACCACCGCGGAGGCCTTCACCCCATGGAACACCGTTTTTTACCGCGATGTCACGAACCAGCCGGTTCGAAGCGCGTTCGAACTCGCATGGAATGCGACGGTCCCTGTCGGCGGGCCGCACATCCTGCACGGCAGATCATGGTCGGGGCACGGGCGGATCGTCCGGGTCGAGGTCAGCTTCGACGGCGGGCTCACCTGGCAGCAGGCGGAGCATCACGGCCACCACCTGGTCGGGGCCTGGCTGCCGTGGCACATCGGGTGGACGCCGCAGCAGCCGGGACCTCACGTGCTCATGGCGAGGGCGACCGACGAGACCGGCGCGACCCAGCCGCTGATCACGCCGCGGCAAGCTTTCGGTTATCACTTCGACGCTGTCGTGCGGCATCCCGTGCAGGTTGTCCATGGATAGGGAATTGTCACCGATCCGGGGTGAGCTGCACATTCGCTAATACGGTGTCCGGGATACCCGAATTCATCTGAAAGACTTTCGCGGAAACGCCAGAGAAACCGTCTCATGTGATCCTTACCACACGCCGAGAAAAGGAGGGAAGATGCGCCAGTTGACCGCACTCGACGCGCAGTTCCTCAACGTCGAGTCCGCGACCACCGCCGCTCACGTGGCGGGCCTGGCGATCCTCGACCCCGCCGACGGCTCGGTCAACCGTGAGACGCTCGCCGCGCTCCTGCTGGAGCGGCTCCACCTGTCGCCCGCGTTGAGCCTGCGGCTGGTGCGGGTGCCGTTCGACCTCGATCGCCCCTACTGGGCGGCCGACCCCGGCTTCGACATCGACAACCATCTGTTCGAGCTCACCCTGCCGCAGCCCGGCGACGAGCGGCAGCTGGCCGACACGGTGGCCCGCATCCACGCTCGCAGGCTGGACCGGGCCCATCCGCTGTGGGAGATGCACCTGATCCACGGGCTGGCCGACGGCATGATCGCCGTCTACACGAAGGTGCACCACGCGGCCATCGACGGCGTCTCCGGCGCCGAAACGCTCGCCACCCTCCTCGACCTCACCCCCGACACCTGCCACGCCACCTCCGCGCTCGCCCGCCGTGGCGCGGCGTCCCGGCGGAAGCCGGGCGGGCCGGGCGCACCGGGCGCATCGGAGATCCCGGCCGTGCCCGACGGACGGACGGACGGTCCGGGGCTGGTCGAGATGCTGGCCGGCGCCGCCGTGCGGACGGCCGCCCATCCGGTGCGGGCCGTGTGGTCGGCCGTCAAGGCGGCCGGCGACCTCGACGCGATCCCGCTCGCGGCGACGCTCCCGGGCGCGAAGGCCATCGCGCAGGCGGCCAGGTTCGTGACGGGAGACCGGCACCACCGGCCCGAGCTGCCCCGGCTCTCCGCGCCACGCACGCCGCTGAACGGCGTCATCAGCGCCCGCCGCCACCTGTCGTTCGGGTCGGTGTCGCTCAAGGACGTCAAGAACGTGGCCCGGGCCAACGGCATGAGCGTCAACGACGTCGTCATGGCGCTCTGCACCTCCGCCCTGCGGTCATGGCTGCTGGAGCGCGGCGCGCTGCCCGAGGAGCCGCTGGTCGCCGCCGTGCCCGTCGCGGTCCGAACGGCCAGCGCCAGGGATCTGGTCGGCAACCAGATCTCCGCCATGGTGGCCCCGATGCCCACGAACGTCGCCGACCCCCAGGCCCGCCTGCGGAAGGTGGGCGCGACCATGAACGCGGCCAAGCGCCGCTTCGTCACGGCCCCGGCCGGCTGGCTGCTGGAGCTGTGCTCGCTGCTGCCCGCGCCGGTGACCAGCATGGCCAGCCCGGCGCTGTTCCGGCTGGCGTCGGCGGTGCCGCCGATCAATCTGATCATCAGCAACGTGCCCGGCCCGCAGTTCCCGCTCTATCTGTGCGGCGGGCGGATCCTGTCCTACTATCCGCTGTCGGTGCTGACCGACATGACCGGCGGCGTCAACATCACCTGCTTCTCCTACGACGGGATGCTCGACTTCGGCATCGTGGCCTGCCCGGATCGGATGGACGACGTCTGGAGCATGCTCGGCCACCTGCGGACCGCGCTCGACGAGCTGCTAGACGAGCGAGTGGGCGATGAGTTCCGCGACCGCGTCGGGGTCGATCTGGTGGCCCGTTAGCTGGCACAGGTTCTCCTGGTAGAGCAGCACGGCGGCGAAGGTGGCCGCCGCGACCTCCAGCCTGGCCGCGTCGCCCCGGGTGCCCGGCAGGGCCAGTTCGAGCGCGAACCTGGCCCGCCTGATCAGCTCTCCGTTGAGGCGGCCGAGCCGTTCCCTGACCGAGCCGTGCGTGTCGGCCTCCCGGAACAGGATGCGCCGCATCGCCGGTGAGGCGTGCAACGGCAGCCTGCGCGCCAGCTTGGACAGGGTGCTCGCCGGGTCGCCGGGGACGGCGTCGACCTCGCGCGTCTCCTCGATCAGCGTGCGCTCGTCGACGAGCGCCACCAGCACGTCGATCTTGCGTGGGAAGTAGTGGAAGACCAGCCCTTTGGGGACACTGGCCAGCCGGGCGATGAGCGCGGTCGGAGTGGCTTCGTACCCGCCACCGGCGAACAGTTCCTCGGCCGCGTCCAGGATGCGCGTACGCGCGTCACCGATCACCACAGCCGCACCCTAACCGCCACCTGTCGGGCACCGCCATGCCGCGAACGAGAGACCCTCGTGACGGTCGGTCACCGGACGCCGATGGCCTTCGTCAGCATGGGGCAGGCCCGGTGCGGTTCCCGCTGCCAGGAGGCGTGGTCGTGCCCGCCGTGGTGGAAGTGGGTGCGCACAGCCACGCCGTCGGAGGGCCATGAGAGCCTCCTTGTTGGATGCGCGGATAATAGCCGTATGAGATCGATAGGCACCACGGCCCTGTCCGTGTCCCCGATAGCCCTGGGCACCAACGTCTTCGGCTGGACCAGCGACAAGAAGTCGTCCTTCGAGGTGCTCGACGCCTACGTCGAGGGCGGGGGCAACTTCATCGACACGGCCGACTCCTACCCCTACTGGGCGACCGGTGAGTCCACCTCAGAGACGATCATCGGCGAGTGGCTGGTCAAGCGTGGCAACCGCGACTCGATCGTGCTCGGCACCAAGGTCGGCATGCTGGAGGGGTTCAAGGGCCTGGCGCCCGCGACCATCCGCGCCGCGGTCGAGAACTCCCTGCGCCGACTGCGTACCGACCGCATCGATCTCTACTGGGCGCACGTCGACGACCGTGACACGCCGCTGGCCGAGACGCTGGCCGCGTTCGACGCGCTGGTGCGCGAGGGCAAGATCCGCTACATCGGCGCCTCCAACTACGGCGCCGACCGGCTGGCGGAGGCGCTGAAGATCTCCGACGACGAGGGCCTGGCCCGCTACGTCGCGCTCCAGCAGCAGTACAACCTGGTGGAGCGCGGCTACGAGGGCGAGCTGCGGGAGGTGACCAGCAGGGAGGGGCTGTCCAGCACGCCGTGGTCCTCGCTCGCCCGCGGCTTCCTGACCGGCAAGTACGCCCCGGGCGTCTCCGTCGACAGCCCCCGGGCGGGAGCGGCCGCCGAGTACCTCCGGACCGAGCGGGGGCCGCGGACGATCGAGGCGCTGGCCAAGGTGGCGGCCGAGCGCGAGGTCGAGCCGGCGTCGGTGGCGCTGGCCTGGCTGGCGGTCCAGCCCACGGTCACCGCGCCGATCGCCAGCGCCCGTGACGTCACCCAGCTCCAGCCGCTGCTGACCGCGGCCGGGCTCAAGCTCGGCGCCGACGAGCTCCGGCTGCTCGACGAGGCCTCCCGCCCCTGATCACACGTGCCGTGAGAGGCCCGCCTCCGCCCGGTACGGGGGCCGGGGGTCTCATGGCCGGGTCAGTGGCTCCGGTCGATGAGCGACAGGCACAGGTCGCGTAGTTCGGTGGCGGCGGGCAGGCACTCGTCGGCGATCTCCATGGCCGTCGCGAGGTGCAGCCGCGCCTGGTCCAGGGCCGCGGCACGACCGCCCGCCTCCGTGACGAGCCGGGCGGCCCGGCGTACCGCGTCGTCGTCCAGGACGCCCACGGCGAGCAGGGCGGACAGTTCGCGGGCGGCGCGCCCGGCCGGGCGGGCCGCGGCGAGCAGGGCCGCGGCGGGCGGGGCGGGTGGCGCGAGGGCGGCGATGACGGGGAACGTCTTCTTGCCGCGGCGCAGGTCGTTGTGGATGGGTTTGCCGGTGACGGCCGGGTCACCCCACATGCTCAGCAGGTCGTCGATGATCTGGAAGGCGACGCCCAGCTCGCGCCCCATCGTCCACATGCGTTCCGCCAGCCCGGGCGCGCCGCCCAGCACGACGCCCGCCGCGGCCGCGGCGCCCAGCAGGCCGCCGGTCTTGCCCGCGGCCATCTCGACGTACTCCTGGGCCGAGACCTCGCCCGGACCTGTCCACGGGCGGTTCTCGAAGGCCATGTCCTCCGTCTGGCCCCGCACCAGCTCGACCAGGGCCCTCGACAGGTAGCGCATCGCGACGGAGTCGCCCGCCACCTGGTCGATCGCGAGCGCCAGGAGCGAGTCGCCGGCCAGCAGGGCGGGGCCCACGCCGTAGGCCTTCCAGAGCGCCTCGCGATGCCTGCGCCGCTCGTCGTGGTCGATGATGTCGTCGTGCACCAGTGAGAACGCGTGCACCAGCTCCACCGCCACGGCCCCGGGCAGCGCCGACTCCGCCGGTGAGCCGACGGCCTCGGCGCACAGCATGGCGATGGCCGGCCGGAGGTTCTTGCCGCCGCCGGCCTCCTGCGGCGTGCCGTCGGCGTCGGACCAGCCCAGCGCGTACGCGGCCATCCTCGCTCCCCACGGATGCAGTGTGGAGACCGCTGCTCGGAGGGATGGTTCGAGCAGCCTCCGGCAACGTGCGATCGCATCGCCGCCAGGGCTTCCCGCTGCCGAATGGCTGAGATTCACGTGGTGCTCCTGCCGCCGTACGATCTTGAATCTATACACAAGATCATGTGATACTCCACCCCAAAGGCGCACTTTTGCGAGAAATATCCCGTCATGCGAGACGGCCGGGCTGGAGGAGCATACGTGCCCACTGAGGGCATTCCAACACGTAAAGCTGCCGTTGTCCCATTTTTGCACTCTTTGTCCAGGAGCGCGCGCACGCCGATCAACGCCTTCGTCAAGGCGAGCGAGCGGGCCGACGGGGAGATCGTCCGCCTGAACATGGGCCCCTTCCGACCGTACCTGGTGACCCATCCGGACCACGTCCAGCACGTGCTGATCCAGAACCAGCCCAACTTCGTCCGGGAGGGCATGTTCTGGGACCCGCTGGCGCCGCTGCTCGGCGAGGGCATCCTGTCGGACGGCGAGACCTGGGCGGAGAGCCGGCGGATCCTGCAGCCGCTCTTCACGGCCAGGTACGTCAACTCGCTGGCCGAGCAGATGGCTGTGATCATCAACGAGCTGATCGAGGAGACGATCACCCCCGGCCGGCCGTTCGACATCTCCAAGGGGATCTCGGCCATCGTGCACCCGACGATCGTCCGGCTGTTCTTCGGCTCGAAGATCTCCGTGGCGGACATCGCCCGGCTGGTGCCGGCCTACGACGTCGCCGTCACGGCCAAGGCCGTCCGGCTGGTGATGCCGTTCGTGCCGGAGGGCGTGCCGATGCCCGGCGACCGGGCGTTCCGGCACGCGATCAAGGCCATCGACGCGGTGGTGTATCCCCGGATCCGGGAGGCCAGGGCGCGGGCCCAAGAGGAAAGCACCGACGTCGTCTCGCGCCTGGTCAAGGCGCGCCAGGACGTCGCGGGCGAGGAGGGCGACCGCCGGATCAGGGACGACCTGGTGGCCATGCACGGAGCCTCCACCGAGACCTCGGCCACGGCGCTGACCTGGGTGTGGCCGGTCCTCGACGCCTACCCGGACATCGCCGCGAAAGTGTACGAGGAGATCGACCGGGTGGTGGGCGGCGACCCGGTCAGCACCGCGCACCTGCCGCACATGCCGTACCTGCGGATGTTCGTCAACGAGCTGCTGCGCCTCTACCCGCCGGGCTGGATCCTGCCGCGCAAGGCGGTGGCCGCCGACGTGGTCGGCGGGGTCGAGATCAAGGCCGGCTCCACCGTGCTGCTCAGCCCGTACCTGACGCACCGGATGGCGGAGTTCTGGGACTCGCCGTCGGTGTTCGACCCGGAACGGTTCGCGCCGGGACGGGACTCCGGGCGGCATCGGTACGCCTACTGGCCGTTCGGCGCGGGCCCGCATGTGTGCCTGGGGCAGCACCTGTTCCTGATGGAGGCGCCGCTGTTGATCGCCGGCATCCTGCGCAAGTACCGGCCGGTGGTGCACGTCGACCACCCGGTGACCCCGCGGCTGGCCTCCTCGCTGCGGCCCCCGCCCGGGCTGACGATGACCCTCGTGCCGGCGGGCCGCCCGTGAACGATCCCGGCGAGCTGTTCGCCACCGGGCGGACGTGCGCGCTCGCGGTGGCGGGCGGGCGCGATCTGGAGCGGTGCGCGGCGCGGTACGACGACCTGTTCCCCCGCGAGTCCTTCGACTCCGGCCTCTACGGCTCGCTGGCGATGGCCGGCGCGTTCGGCTCGCCGTGGTCGAGCGTGGCGGGGTTGCGCGCGGTCAACCGGGCGTCGCTGCTGGTGTTCGCGGTGGACCGGCTGTTCGACGAGGAGGCGGCCTCGCGGGACGACGTGGCGGCGTTGACGGAGACGTGCCTGGCGGCCGTGGCCGGGTCGGCGCCCGTCTCCCCCGTCACCCGCTTCCTCGCCGACCTGCGCGCCGAGTTGGCCACCGCGCCCGCCTTCGCCGCGCTGGAGGCGGACTGGCACGACCGGCTGGAGCGCATGCTCGCCGCGATGGCCCGCGAGTGGGAGTGGAGCCGGGGCGGGGACAAGCCCGCCCGGGAGGAGTATCTGGCCAACGCCGACAGCAGCGGCGCCCTGTTCATCGCCGTCTCGCACTGGATCTACACCGGCGAGGTCACGGCCCCCGGGGACCTGGCGCGGCTGCGGGCGGCGGGCGAGACGGTGCAGCGCTACCTGCGGCTGCTCAACGACCTGGCCACGCATCGCAGGGAGTCGGCATCCGGTGACGTCAACGCTCTCACGCTCGGCATGACGGCGGACGAGGTGAGCGCGCGCATGGCGGGGCTGTCGAGCGAGGCCGCCGCGCTGATCGAGCCGGTGCGCGGCGACCATCCCCGGGCCGCCGAGTACCTCTGGTGGCAGATCCACTACAGCGCCGGCTTCTACGGGCTGTCCGACTTTTGGGCTTCGAGGGAGCTATGAGCGAGAAAGCCATAAGCGACAGAGCCATGAGCGACAGAGCCATGAGCGACAGAGCCATGAGCGACAGAGCCATGAGCACTGACATCGCACGGCGCGCCGCCGACCTGGTCGCCGGTCTCATGGCCACGCCATGGGGCCAGGTGTCCCCTTCGGTGTACGAGACGGGGCGGCTGGTCACGCTGGCCCCCTGGCTCGCCGGTCATCGGGAGCGGATCGCGTTCCTGCTGGCCGAGCAGGCTGAGGACGGCTCGTGGGGCCCGCCCGGCGCCTACCGGCTCGTACCGACGCTGAGCGCCACGGAGGCGCTGATGAGCGCCGCGCGCGACGGCGACCGCGAGGTGCTCCTGCCGGCCGCGAAGGCGGGGCTGGAGGCGCTGCGTCGCATGCTCACGCAACCGCCCGAGCTGCCGGACACCCCGGCCATCGACCTGATCGTGCCGTCGCTGGTGGCGCTCATCGACGCGCACGGGTTCGACGAGCCGCTGCCGCGTCCGCCCGGGCTGGACGGCTCCCGGCTCGGGCTGGTCAGGCGTTTGCTGGAGTCCGGCGCGGAGCCGCCGCAGAAGGTGCTGCACGTGCTGGAGGCGGTGGCGCCGCAGCGGGTGGACGGCGTGCTGCCCACGCCGATCGGCACGGTCGGCGCCTCGCCGGCGGCGACGGCCGCGTGGCTCGGTGGCTCCGCGCCGCCCGATTCGGCCGACTCGGCCAGGCACCACCTGGAGGCGGTGGCCAAGCGGTTCGGCGGGCCGGTCCCGGTCGGCTTGCCGATCACCGTCTTCGAGCGTGGCTGGGTGCTGAGCTGGCTGGCCAGGGCGGGCGTGCCGGTGGAGGCGCCGCCGGAGATGATCGCCGACCTGCGGGCGGCGATCGGCCCGGAAGGCACGCCGGCGGGGGCCGGGCTGCCGGCCGACGCGGACACCACCAGCGTCGCCCTCTATGCGCTGGTCCTGCTCGGCGCGCCGTGCGACCCCGCGTCGCTGCTGCTGTTCGACACGGGCACGCACTTCTGCACCTGGCAGGGTGAGGACGGCTTCTCGCCCAGTGTCAACGCCCACGTGCTGGACGCGTTCGGCCAGTATGTGCGGGCCAGGCCCGCCGCCGCCGAGCGGTACGGGCCGGTGATGGCGCGGGTGGCCGGGTGGCTGGCCGGGCGGCAGCGGCCCGACGGGAGCTGGGACGACCGGTGGCACGCATCCCCCTACTACGCGACGCTGGGCTGCGCGCTGGCGCTGGGCGAGTTCGGCGGGCCGGAGCACGCCGGCGCCGTGTTGCGGGCCCGGGAGTGGGTGCTGGCCACCCAGCGGGACGACGGGTCGTGGGGGCGATGGACGGGCGTGCCGGAGGAGACCGCGTACGCCGTGCAGACCCTGCTGCTGTCAGGACCGGAGCCGGACGAGCGGTGCAAGCGGGCAGCGGGGCGCGGATACGACTATCTTCTCCAGACGGTCGATCTACCACATTTCCCACCAATGTGGCATGACAAGGACCTATACTCGCCGACAGCAATTGTGCGAGCCGCGGTCCTGGCGGCCCTCCACGTGGCGGGACGCCATCCACAAAACGAAATTAACCGGAAAAATGGGACATAGCGGCTTAATAGTGCCGTTTTGTGTTGAGGGAGCAATAGCACATTGCTAGGGTGACCCGAGTGTCAGATTCCTGGTATGCCCATTTTGCCGCCTTGACAAGGCATGCTTACCGCGCTTTTCCGCTGGGTGGGCCCAATGCGCTTCCATAACGCCAGCGTCCGGTCCAAGGTCACGGCCCTGATCGTGTCGCTCACCCTGCTGTGGGCGTTCGCCGCGTGGGTGACGCTGCGGGAGGGCGTCAACCTGCTCGGGGCGGCCAGCATCGACGCCCAGCTGGTCGAGCCGAGCGAGCCGCTGCTCGTCGAGCTGCAGCGCGAGCGCCGCCAGACCATCGCCCGACTGGGTGGCGGGGTCAGGAGTGCCGACAAGGCCCTGCGCGACCAGCGCGCGCGCACCGACGCGGCGCACGCCGAGTTCGCCGCCTCCCTCGACAGCTTCACCTTGGCGCTGGCCGCCGACGACGCGCTGATGGAGCGCGCCGCGGACGTGCGGGCCGAGCTGACCAAGCTGGCCGCGGCCAGGAAGTCGATCGACGCGGGCCGGACCGGCGCCTCACAGGCCGTGGCCGCCCCGTACAACAATGTGATCGACTCCCTCTACCGCATGTACGACTCGGTGGCGGCGTTCGACGACAAGGAGATCGCCAAGGACGGGCGGACCCTGTCGGAGATCCACCGCTCGCGCGAGTGGCTGGCGCGCGAGGACGCGCTCATGGCCGGCGTCTTCGCCAGGGGCGTCTTCACCGGGAACGACCACGCCGAGTTCGTCTCCACCGCGGGCATCTTCCGCCACACGCTGACCGAGGCCATGTCCCAGCTCCCGGACGAGGACTCGGCGGCCTTCGAGCAATGGCTGAAGAGCGAGCCCGCCACCCGGGTGCAGGCGATGGAGCAGCGGCTCATCCAGCACGAATCCGGCACCGGACCGCTGCCGGTGGAAGCCGATGAGTGGCGCAAGGCGACCGAGGCGACGCTGGCCGACATGCAGCGGGTGACGCTCGCGGCAGGCGACCGCCTGGCGGAGCGCATCGTCCCGGTCGCCGTGGGCGTCATCGTCCGCCTCGTCCTGGCCGGCGGCCTGGGCCTGGTGGCGGTCATCGCCTCGATCGTGCTGTCGATCACCACGACCCGGCAGTTGCTCGCCCAGCTCAGGAAGCTGCGCGACGCCGCACATGAGCTGTCGGACGAGCGGCTGCCGACCGTGGTCGAGCGGATCGGCCACGGCGAGGTGGTGAACGTCTCGAAGGAGGTGCCCGACCTCGACTTCGGCGACGACGAGATCGGCCAGGTCGGCCACGCGTTCAACGCCGTGCAGCACACCGCCATCAGCGTCGCCGCCGAGCAGGCCGAGCTGCGCCGCAGCATCCGCGACATCCTGCTCAGCCTGGCCCGGCGGACGCAGGGCCTGGTGCAGCGGCAGCTGACCGTGCTGGACGTGATGGAGCGCCGTGAGACCGACCCGGAGGAGCTGAAAGAGCTCTTCCGCCTGGACCACCTGGCCATCCGGATGCGGCGCAACGCCGAGAACCTCATCGTGCTCTCCGGCTCCTCCCCCGCCCGCACCTGGCGCCGCTCGGTGCCGATGGTGGACGTGGTCCGCGGCGCGCTCGCCGAGGTCGAGGACTACACCCGGGTGACGCTCATGCCGATGGGCGAGGTCGTGCTGGTGGGCCGGGCCGTCGGCGACGTCATCCACCTGCTCGCCGAGGTGATCGAGAACGCGGTCTCCTTCTCCCCGCCCTACACCTCCGTCCAGGTCAGCGGGCAGCTCGTGGCCAACGGCTACGTCATCGAGATCGAGGACCGCGGCCTCGGCATGAAGCCCGAGGACCTGGCCGCCGCCAACGAGCGCATCGCGGACCCACCGGAGTTCCGCATCACCGGCACCGCCCGGCTCGGCCTGTACGTGGTCAGCCGGCTGGCCGAGCGCCACGGGATCCAGGTGGTGCTGAAGGCCTCGCCGTACGGCGGGACCACGGTCGTCGTGCTGCTGCCGCCGGACCTCGTGCAGCCGGACGACAGCCCGAAGGCCCCCGAGGACGTTCCCCGGGCCAGCCTGCCTCGCAGGCCCACGGCGGTCGCCACGGCGGTACGTCCCGCCTCGTCCGAGAACGTCCGTACTCTCAACGTCGCCTCGTCCCGCCGGGCGCTCACGCTGCAGCCCGACGTCCCCACGGAGCAGGTGGCACCCGTCACACGCGAACCGGAGCCCGAAGGGGAAAGCGATGTGAAGCCCGCCGAGTTCACGCCCTCGGGCCTGCCGCTCCGGGTGCCTCAGGCCAACCTGGCACCGGCGCTGCGCGAAGAGGCCCCCGCCGTACAGACCAGTGACAAGGAAGACGATGACGAGCGCTCGCCAGAAGAGATCCGGGCCATGATGGGATCCCTGCAGTCGGGCACCCGGCTGGGCAGGTCCGAGGCCGCCAAGCTCATGGAGGACCAGCAGCCGGGAGGCGACACGTGACACCGACTTCCGGCACGGATCTCAACTGGCTCCTCGACGACCTGATCGGCCGCGTTAAGGAGGCCGACCACGCCATCGTGCTGTCGTCCGACGGGCTGCTGATGGCCTCGTCGGCAGGGCTCGAACGGACCGACGGCGAGCACCTGTCGGCGGTCTCCTCCGGGCTGCAGAGCCTGGCCAAGGGCGTCTCCGAGCACATCGGCGGCGGCGCGGTCAAGCAGACGGTCGTGGAGTGGCGGTCGCAGTTCCTCATCGTGACCGTGGCGGGTGACCGCGCCTGCCTGGCCGTGCTCTGCGCGCAGAACGCCGACATCGGGCTGATCGCCTACGAGATGGCCATGCTGGTGGCCCGCGTCGGCCAGTACCTCACCTCGGCGGCGCGCAACGGCGAGGCCGTCGCCAGGAGCGACCGGTGAACGGCCCGGACGAACCGGGCGACGAGCACTGGGTCGATCCGGAGATCATCCGGCCGTACGTCGTGACGCGGGGGCGTACCCGGCCCGCGCACGGGAGGTTCGATCTCATCTCCATGGCCCTGGCCGTCGGCCCTCCACCGGGCCCGGAGGCGGGCCTCGACCCCGAGCATCTCCGCATCCTGCGGCTCTGCCGGGAGCCGAAGTCCGTCGCGGAGATCGCCGCCCACCTGAACCTGCCCGCGGGCACCATCCGCGTGCTGCTCGGCGACCTGTTCGACAGGGAACTCGTATCGGCCCAGGAACCGCAATCCGAGGTGGACATGCGTGACATGAAGTTGTACAGGGCGGTGCTCGATGGCCTTCGATCGCTCTGATCGCCCGCGCATCCCGACGGCGATCAAGATCCTGATAGCCGGCGGCTTCGGCGCGGGCAAGACCACGATGGTCGGCGCGGTCTCCGAGACCAGGCCACTGCGCACCGAGGAGGTGCTCACCGACCGGGGCGTCGGCGTCGACGACCTGACGGCGGTGGAGGCCAAGCGCACCACCACCGTCGCGATGGACTTCGGCCGCATCACCCTCAGCGACGAGTACGTTCTCTACCTGTTCGGGACTCCGGGACAGGAGAGGTTCTGGTTCGTCTGGGACGAACTGGCCGAGGGTTCGCTGGGCGCGGTCATCCTGGCCGACACCCGCCGCCTGGCCGACTGCTTCCCCTCGGTCGACTACTTCGAGCGGCGCGGCACGCCGTTCGTGGTGGCGGTCAACTGCTTCGAGGGGGCGTCGTCGTTCGAGCTGGACGAGGTACGGCTGGCGCTCCAGCTGAACCCGTCCATCCCGATCATCATGTGCGACGCCAGGAAGCGCGAGTCGAGCAGGGAGGTGCTCATCGCGCTGGTGAAGCACTCCGCCCGGCTGCGCGCCGAGCCCGTGACCTCGTAGCGCGGAAGGAGGGCCCGGCCACGACGGGACGGCCGGGCCCTCTCACCGAGCGAGGGTCAGTGCTTCACGGCCTGCTCGGCGCCGACGCCGGTGAGCGAGCGGACCTCGATCTCGGCGTACTTGGCCGCGTTGTACTCCTTGCTCAGCACGGTGCCGAGCCAGCCGCACAGGAAGCCGAGCGGGATCGAGATGATGCCCGGGTTGCTGAGCGGGAACCAGGAGAAGTCGGCCGTCTTGAACAGCGCGGTCGGCCCTCCGGACACCACCGGGGAGAAGATGACCAGGACGAGGGCCGAGACCAGGCCGCCGTAGATGGCGCTGACGGCGCCCACCGTGTTGAACCTCTTCCAGAACAGGCTGTAGAGGATGGCCGGCAGGTTGCCCGACGCCGCCACCGCGAACGCCAGCGCCACCAGGAACGCGACGTTCTGTCCCTGCGCCAGGATGCCCAGCCCGATCGAGACGGCGCCGATGACGAACGCCGAGATGCGGGCCACCAGCACCTCCTCGCGCTCGGTGGCGGTGCCGCGCCTGAAGACGTGCGCGTACAGGTCGTGGGCGAAGCTGGAGGAGGAGGCGAGCGTGAGCCCGGCCACCACGGCCAGGATCGTGGCGAAGGCGACCGCGCCGATCAGGGCCAGCAGGATCGTGCCGCCCACCTCACCGAGGAACGTCTCACCGATGGCCTTGGCCAGCAGCGGCGCGGCCGTGTTGCCCGCCTTGTCGGCCGCGGCGATCGCCTTGCTGCCGACCAGGGCCGCGGCGCCGAAGCCGAGGACCAGGGTGAGCAGGTAGAACGTGCCGATGATGCCGATGCCCCAGAGCACCGACTTGCGGGCGTCCTTGGCGGTCGGGACGGTGTAGAAGCGGATCAGGATGTGCGGCAGGCCGGCGGTGCCGAGCACCAGGGCGAGGCCGAGGCTGATCAGGTCGATCTTGCCGGCCAGGCCCTGCGCCTCGGTGCCGTACTTGAGGCCGGGGATGAGGAAGTTGTCGCCCTTGCCGCTCTGCGACGCCGCCTCGCCCAGCAGGGACGAGAGGTTGAAGCCGTAGTGCGCCAGCACCAGGACGGTGATCAGCGCCGCGCCGCCCATCAGCAGCACGGCCTTGACGATCTGCACCCAGGTGGTGCCCTTCATGCCGCCGAACACCACGTACACGATCATGAGGGCGCCCACGCCGACGATCGTCCACGCCTTGCCCGACGGGGAGGTGATGCCGAGGAGCAGGCCGACCAGGGCGCCCGCGCCGACCATCTGGGCCAGCAGGTAGAAGATGCTGACCGTGATCGTGGAGACGCCCGCGGCGGTGCGCACCGGGCGGGGGCTCATCCGGAAGGCCAGCACGTCGGCCATGGTGAACTTGCCGGAGTTGCGCATCAGCTCGGCGACCAGCAGCAACGCGACCAGCCACGCCACCAGGAAGCCGATGGAGTAGAGGAAGCCGTCGTAGCCGGACAGGGCGATGATGCCGGCGATGCCGAGGAACGAGGCGGCCGACATGTAGTCACCGCCGATCGCCAGGCCGTTCTGGGCCCCGCTGAAGGACCGGCCGCCGGCGTAGAAGTCGGCGGCGGTCTTGTTCTGCCGGCTGGCCCTGAAGGTGATCACCAACGTCAGCGCGACGAAGGCGAGGAACAGAATGGTGGCCAGGAGTTCGGAATTCACTTGGCCTTCTCCTCGACCTCGTGGCGGAGCTTGTCGGCGATGGGGTCGAGCTTCCTCTCGGCGTGGCGGGCGTAGGCCCAGGCGATCCAGAACGTCGACACGAACTGGAGCAGCCCGAACAGCAGCGCCATGTTCAGGTTGCCGAGGATCTTGATGCCCATGAAGTCACGCGCCCAGCCGGACAGCACCACGTAGAGCAGGTACCACGCCAGGAAGGCCACGGTCATCGGGAACGTCCACCGGCGGAAGCGCCGCTTCAAATCCTGGAATTCGCTACTCTCCTGCACTTGCTCATAGACAGATGCGTCATGTTCTCTGGTCGTCACGAGTCCTCCACTGTGATGCGGATCACGCTCAAGGTAAGAGCGCAACCTATCCGCCGTGGAGAGCGCGGATGTGGTTGTTCGGCGAGTCGCAGGCGCACGGCGGTTAGTTGTGCATGGGTTGCGGCGAAAGGTCCCTTCCGTACGACGAACGGTCGCCGCCTCACCTCCCGGCCGTCCCGGCGGTGAGGCCCCCGCGAGAGAGGTGAGACTCTCGCGAGAAGTGGGACAGCGCCGTCACTCACGCCAGGCGACCGCCCCTTCCAGCGCCAGGCCGAGATCCTTGATCAGGGTGTCGGCCGCCTCCAGGCCGACCGACAGCCGCACCAGCCCGACGGGGACGCCCATGGTGGCGCGCACGCTCTCCTCGACGGACAGCGCCGGCGCGTTGACCAGGCTCTCGAACCCACCCCAGGACACCCCGATCCTGAAATGCCGGAGCGCGTCGAGGAATGCGGCGACCTCCGCTCGCGACTCCGTGGCCAGCTCGACGCTGAACAGGCTGGAGAAGCCGGCCATCTGGCGGCGGGCCAGCGCGTGACCGGGGTGCGACGGCAGGCCCGGATGGTTCACCCGCCGCACCGCCGGATGGCCGGCCAGGAAGGCCGCGGCCGCCAGGCCGCGCTCCTGGTGGGCGGCCATCCGGACGGGCAGCGTGCGCAGCCCCTTGATCACCTTGGCCGCGTCGTGCGGCGACATCGCGGCCCCGTAGAGCTGGTACTCGGTCAGCGCCAGCGGCCTGATCAGCCGCGCCGGGCCGACGACCACCCCGCCGACCAGGTCGCTGTGGCCGCCCGCGTACTTCGACAGGGAGTGCACGACCAGGTCCACGCCCATGGTCAGCGGCTTCTGGAAGATCGGCGTGGACCAGGTGTTGTCCATCACGGTCACCAGCCCGTGCCCGGCCGCCCACGACGTCACCGCGGGGATGTCGAAGACCTCGTAGCGCATGTAGGAGGGCGACTCGAAGTAGAGCAGGCGGGTGCCCGGCCCGACGGCGCGGGCACAGCCGTCGAGGTCGTCGGCGTGCGTGTGCGTGACGCCGAACTTCTCCAGGTAGCGCAGAAACTGCGTGGTCGGCCCGTAGACCGCGCCGAGCACCAGCACATGGTCACCGGCCGACACCCGCGAGGAGATGGTCGCGGCGATCGCGCCCATCCCGGAGCCGAAGCACTTGGCCCGCTCCCCCCGCTCCAGCGCGGCCAGCTTGCGCTGCAGCAGGTCGACGGTGGGGTTGGTGCCGCGCCAGTAGACGTACCGCTCGTCCTCGTTCCTGATCGCCTCGCCGAGCTCCTCCGCCGAGCCGAAGGTGAACAGGGAGTTCTCGAAGACCGGCGGGTTGACCGCGCCCAGCACCCAGGGCTCGTCCTCGCCCAACCGGCCACAGATCCATTCATCGTCCATGGCGCACACTATGACAGCGCCGCGCTTCATCACCCCGGCGAGGGCGGGGGGTCACGAGGAGCGGGGCCGCCAGTCGCCGCGGTCGAGGGCGAGGTTCTCCGGCGTGTGCAGCCGGACCATCGTCCTGGCCACGCCCGGCGGCACCCGGTGCGGGGTCAGGAACGACACCGCCACCATGACCGCGAACGCGATCGGCACGGTCCACGCGGCGGGCTGGGCGAGCAGCGCGTTCGCCAGCCCTTGGTAGGGCCCGCCGATGATGGTGACCAGCACCGCGGCGCAGGCCAGCCCGCCGCCCACGAACAACCCGGCCAGCGCCCCCGTGCTGCTGAGCCGCCGCCACCAGATGCCGAGCACGAGCAGCGGGCAGAACGACGACGCGGCGACCGCGAACGCCAGCCCCACCACGTCGGCCACGGGCAGGGCGCGGGCCCACAGCGCCAGCGCCAGCGGCACGACCACCGCCATCAGGGTCGCGATCCGGAACGAGCGCACCCCGCCCTTGAGCAGGTCCTGGGCGATCACCCCGGCCACCGACACGGTCAGCCCCGACGAGGTCGACAGGAACGCCGCGAACGCCCCCGCCGTGACCAGCGCCGTCAGCAGGTCGCCCAGGGTGCCGCCGATCATCCGGCCGGGCAGCGTGAGCACGACCGCGTCCGTGCGGACCAGGTCGGGCGCGTACATCCGGCCCAGCCAGCCGTACAACGCGGGCAGCAGGTAGAAGGCGCCGAGCAGCGACAGCACGACCAGCGTCGTGCGGCGGGCCGCCTGGCCGTCGGGGTTGGTGTAGAAGCGCACCAGCACGTGCGGCAGCCCCATCGTGCCGAGGAACGTGGCCAGGATCAGCGAGTAGGTCGAGTAGAGCCCGTACTCCTTGCCCCCGGCCAGCGGCACCTGCCAGGTCGCCGCGTCCTGCGCGCTCACCGCCGGCGCGCCGTCGCTCTGCCAGGCCAGCAGCAGGAAGACCAGCGGCAGGGCCAGCGCGGTCAGCTTGAGCCAGTACTGGAACGCCTGCACGAACGTGATCGACCGCATGCCGCCGGACAGCACGTTGACCGCGACCACGACGGCCACCAGCAGCCCGCCCGCCCACACCGGCGCCCCGGTGATCGTCCGCAGCACCAGGCCCGCGCTCTGGAACTGCGGCATGAGGTAGAGCCAGCCGATGAGCACCACCAGCACGCTGGCCGTGCGGCGCACGGTCATCGACTCCAGCCGGGACTCGGCGAAGTCGGGCAGCGTGTAGGCCCCCGAGCGGCGCAGCGGCGCCGACACCAGCACGAGCAGCACCAGGTAGCCACCGGTCCAGCCGACGGGCAGCCAGAGCATGTCGGCGCCGAACGACAGGATCAGCCCGGCCACGCCGAGGAACGACGCGGCAGACAGGTATTCGCCGCCGATGGCCGAGGCGTTCCACAGCGGGCTGACGGTGCGCGAGGCGACGTAGAAGTCGGAGGTGGTGCGGGAGAAGCGGATGCCGAACGCGCCGATGAGCACGGTCGCCACCATCACGGTGACCACCGCCGCCAGGCTCATCGGATCGGCTCCGCCGGCCGCCCGGCGCCCTGCCCGCTCACGGCCGTTCGACCAGGTCGGCGAAGTGGCGCTCGTTGCGCTCGGCCTGGCGTACGTAGAGCCAGGCGCCGATGACGAAGGCGGGGTAGATGAGGCCGGCGAGCACCGCCCACGGCAGCGGGACGCCGAGCAGGTGGGCCTCGCGCAGCTCCGGGATGGACAGGAACAGCAGCGGCAGCCCGCCCACCACGCACGCCAGCACGGTGCAGACGAACAACGCGAGGCGGAACTGGGTGCGCAGCAGCGAGCGCATGTAGACCTCGCCCAGGTGGGTCTGCTCGTCGATCTCGCGGGTGGCGGGGAACCGGGGGCGGCGCGCGGCGGTCGTGCGGGGGCTCGTGACGGTCACCCGGCGCGGCACGTCGGCGCGGCCGGACGGGACCCTGCGCGCCGGACGGGACTCGGGGCTCACTCCGGTCTCCCCTTCCTGGCCCGGCGGACGAGCAGGTCGCGCAACTCGCGGGTGTGGCGGCGGCTGACCGGTATCTCGGTCTCGCCCACCCGGACCGTACACCGCCCGGAGTCGATGTGCAGCTCCTCGATGTGCTTGACGGCCACCAGATGGCTGCGGTGCACGCGGACGAACCCGGCCGTGGACCAGCGTTCCTCCAGTGTGGCCAGCGGGATGCGCACCAGGTGGCTGCCCGTGGCGGTGTGCAGCCGGGCGTAGTCGCCCTGCGCCTCGACGTAGACGACGTCGGCGCTGGAGACGAACCGGGTCACGCCGCCCAGCTCGACCGGGATCGTGTCGGACTCTCCGGCGTCCACCGGCACGTCGGCCGAGACGGCGACCCGCCTGATCGCCTCGGCCAGGCGTTCCGGGCGCACGGGTTTGAGCAGGTAGTCCTCGGCCTTGATCTCGAAGGCGTCGACGGCGTGCTCCTCGTAGGCCGTGACGAACACGACCCGCGGCGGGTTGGCGAACTGCGACAGCAGCCGCCCCAGCACGACGCCGTCCAGCCCGCGCATCCTGATGTCGAGGAAGACCGCGTCGATCGGCCGGCCTTCGGCGATGGCACGGTCGAGCAGGCGTAACGCCGCCGCCCCGTCCCTGGCGGTGGCGACCTCGCCGATGCGGGGGTCGGCGCGGAGCAGGTAGGACAGGTCTTCCAGGGCGGGAAGCTCGTCGTCGACCGCGAGAACCCGTAGTTGTGCCATAGACAGTGATAAAACCGACAACAAAGATCGAGGTCAACGGGCTGAGACGCCGGGGTGATATTTCGGCAACCTGACGTTGACCTTCGTGCCCGCTCCGGCGCCCGTCTCGACGACCAGCCCGAAGTCGTCTCCGTACACCTGGCGGAGCCGCTCGTCCACGTTGGCCAGCCCCACTCCGCCCTCGGGGGCGATCTCACCGGCGAGGATGCGGCGCAGCCGGTCGGGGTCCATGCCGAGGCCGTCGTCCTCGACGCTGATGCGGCACTCGGCGCCGGCGTCCTCGGCGATGATCGCGATGCGGCCGACGCCGTTCTTGCTCTCCAGGCCGTGCCTGACGGCGTTCTCCACCAGCGGTTGCAGGCACAGGAACGGCACGGCGACAGGCAGCACCTCGGGCGCGATGCGCAGCGTCACCTGCAACTGGTCGCCGAATCGGGCCCGCTCCAGGATCAGGTAGCGGTCGATCGAGCGCAGCTCCTCGGCCAGCGTGGTGAACTCGCCGTGCCTGCGGAAGGAGTAGCGGGTGAAGTCGGCGAACTCCAGCAGCAGCTCGCGGGCGCGTTCGGGGTCGGTGCGGACGAACGAGGCGATCGTGGTCAGCGAGTTGTAGATGAAGTGCGGCGAGATCTGCGCGCGCAGCGCCCGCACCTCGGCCTCCATCAGCAGCGTGCGCGAACGGTCCAGGTCGGCCAGCTCCAGCTGGGAGTCGACCCACCCGGCCACCTCCTGCGCGGCCCGGACCAGGCCGGCCGAGGCGTTCGGGCCGTAGGCGGCCAGCGCCCCGACCACCCGGTCGTCGGTCGTCAGCGGCACCACCACGGCGTGCCTGATCGGGCACTCCAGCAGGTCGCACTCCACGGTCAGCACCTGGGTGCGGCCGTCCTGCAGCGTCGCCTCGGCGTGCTCGAACGCCCGCGCGGCGTGGTGGTCACCGGCGCCGTCGTAGACCAGCAGCCGTTCGCCGTCGGTGATGGCCAGCGCGGACGAGCCGAGCAGCGCGCGCAGGTGCCGCGAGGCCCGCTCCGCCCCGTCGGCGGTCAGCCCGGCCCGCAGCGACGGGCCGGCGAGCGAGGCGGTGTGGAGCGTCTCGAAGGTGGCCCGCTCGGCCGGGCTGGTGCCCAGCTCGCGGCGCCCGCGCATGACCCGCCAGAGCACGATCGCGGGCACGCCCACGAGGACCGCCACCACCGCGACCCCGACGAGGTATTCCACGTCGCCGGAGCCTACCCTCAGGACGTCACGAAGCGGCCCCGGTCAACGCCCTCGCGATCGCTGCCGCGTAGGACCGGGCCTCCTCGTCGCTCTCGTACCTGGTGCGCGGCCAGAAGAAGCCGCGCAGGCCGTCCTTGCGGTTGCGCGGCACCACGTGCACGTGCAGGTGCGGGACGCTCTGGCTGACGCGGTTGTTCAGCGCCACGAACGTCCCGTCGGCCTCCAGCGCCTCCTCCACCGCGCGGGCCATCGCCTGGACGCGCTCGAAGAACGGGCCGACCTCGGTCAGGTCGCCGAGCGTCTCGACGTGCACCCTTGGCACCACCAGCACGTGGCCCTTGAAGACCGGGCGGGCGTCGAGAAAGGAGACGGTCAGGTCGTCCTCGTGGACGACGATCGCCGGCCGCTCCCCCGCGACGATCTCGCAGAACAGGTCGTCGCTCACGGCGCCGCCTTGGCGGCGAAGGCCGTCCAGCTCGTCATGTTCGGCGCCGACCAGGCCGTGGGGGCGTGCAGGAAGTGCTCGCCCACATGCTCGCGCAGCCGCCGGGGCGCCTCGGCCGGCTTGGCGCCCCTGCAGTGGTAGACCAGCGCCCCCTCACGCTGCCCCATGGCCATCCACGGCAGCCACGGCGAGACCCGGCACCAGGAGAAGACACAGGGCACGTCGGGCAGGCCGGAGTCGAGGTCGGCGGCCCGGGCGAAGAACTGGAACAGCTCCATCGCCCGGTAGGTGTCGCTCGCCGAGTGGCGCGGGTGGTCGGCCACCTTGAGCGGCGACGGGTAGGCCAGGCGGACGTCGACGTTGAACACCACCTGCTCGCCCAGGCGCGTGACCGGCACCGGGTGAGCGCCGAGCCGCTGGTTGACGGGATCGTTGAAGACGTGCTGGACCTCGACCGTCTCGCCGGTGAACGGGTTGTCCCAGACGTCGAGGACCTCTCGGGTCTTCGGGTCGAGATAGGCCGCCGCCTCGCGGGTGAGCAACTGCCAGCCGTCGTCCGCCCGCACGGCGCGGGCCACGTTGAGGCCCTCGAAGCCGAACAGGTGGTGAGGACCGTCGTCGCGCCGCCAGCCGTAGACGTCGCCGGTCCACCACGAGATCGTCTCCGCTCCGTCGCCGGACGCGCGCACGCGAATGAAGTCCATAAGGCGAAGCCTCCCGGAGGGGACCGCCGGGATCAAGGACTCACCTGACGGTGAGCTCGAAGATCGCCTCGCCGGACATCTGCCTGCTCTGCTCGTCGGGCGGCGTCGTGCCGGTGCCGCACCGCCAGCAGTCGCGCAGGGTGATCCGGGCGGTGCCGCGGCCCTTGGTGTTGAAGACGAAGTAGCTGGTGCCGCCCGCCCCGGTGGCGTCGCCGCTGGATTCGTGCTCCTTGCTGATGTAGGAGGCCACCTTGGCGTCGGGCACCGCGACCAGGGTCCAGCCGTCGCCGACCGACGGGTTGTCGGGGACGGCGAGGGAGAAGCGCCGGCCGGGGCCGAGCTCGACCGGGACGGTCGTGCCCTTGGCCCCCTTGACCACGGTGCCCAGGTCGCTCACCGCCGATCCCCCGCCGCAGCCCGCGGCCAGCAGCGCCACCAGCGCAACGGCCGGCAGCGAGGCAGCGGCCTTTCGACGAATCACTCAGGCAGGCTATCGGGCTCCGGCTCGTCGCGTGGAACCGCGTGCGGCTCCCGACAGCACCGCGTAGTAGGTGAGTGCCGCGGGCAGGTCCTGCCTCCCCTGTCCCGCCTGAACTCGGAGAAGGTGCGTTTCAGCACGCTTCACCAGGCGTGGCGCGGCAGATCCGTGGGACGGTCCGGGGAGTCAAGCGGTCACTTGCTCCGCTTGCGCCGCGTCATCCGGCGGAGCACGAGCGCGACGACGACGCCGGCCGCGGCGATCGCCAGCGCCGGCCGCTTGCGCGCCTCGGCGGAGACCTTGTCCGCCGCGTCCTTCACCTGATCCGGCGTGGCCTCGCGGACCTTGCCCGCCACCTCGGCCGCCTTCTCCCTGGCCACCGCGGTGGCGTCGGCCGCCTTGCCCTTCGCCACCGCCGTGACGTCGGACGCCCGGTGCTTGGCCTCCGCCGCCGCGTCGGCCGCCCGGTGCCTGGCCACCGCCGTGACGTCGGACGCCTTGTGCCTCGCTTCCGCCGCCGCGTCGGCCGCCCGGTGCCTGGCCACCGCGGTGGCGTCGGCCGCCTTCTCCCTGGCCACCGCCGTGACGTCGGACGCCTTGTGCCTCGCTTCCGCCGCCGCGTCGGCCGCCCGGTGCCTGGCCTCCGCCACCGCGTCGGCCGCCTTGACCTTGGCCGCCGTCACCGCGTCCGCGGCCTTCACCTTGGCGGCCGAAGCCGCCTCGTTCGCGCGGGCCTTCACGTTCGCCTTGTCGGCCAGGGCCGCCACTGTGTCGCCGAGCTCCTGCCGGGTCGTCCTGATCTCCTCGCGCACGCGTGCTTCCTTTTCGTCCCTCACCCACCTGCGTCTTTCGGCGCCGACGTGACGCGCGGCCCCCTGGGACCCCGCCCTGCCCTCCTCCTGGGCGTGGGCCCGCGCGCTGCGCTCGTCCTCGAGAGGAGCTTCGGGGATGAACATGCCGTGCTCCTCGCGTTCCTCCTCGGCGTGCAGCGCGTTCTCGGCCGCGCCCGCCCTCGTCGGAGGCACGTTGATGGACTTGTCGTCCGTCGGCAGGCCCACCCTGGTCCTGCGGGCGCCCACATCTCCGGCGTGTGCCGCGCTGTAGCCCGGATCCGTCTCGCTCATCGCCGCACCCTCTCCTTGACCATCTCGATATCGGCCCTGACGCTCGCGATGGTCTCCTGGGGCATCGGCGAACCGGCCCGCTTGACCTGCTTCCTGCCGACCAGCCCGAGCACGCCGGCGAGGACGAACAGGACCACCGTCACGATGGCGGCGGCCGCCCACGCGGGCATGACCAGGGCGAGGAGCAGGACGATGGTCGCCACGAGCGTGGCCGCGCCGAAGAACGCGACCATGCCGGCCCCGCCGAACAGCCCCGCGCCGAATCCGGCGCGCTTGCCCTTCTCGGTCAGCTCGAGCCGGGCCAGCAGCAACTCGTCCCTGACGAGCCTGGAGACCTGCTCTGACAGATCATTGACGAGCTTGTGGGTGTCGTTCACGTCGTCGCCTCCTCTGCTGAGGAAGGCGCCTACCCAGCCCGCCCGCCTTCTATCACGGAGGTGCGGGGCCTCACCTCTTGGCGGCGCGCACCAGGAAGTCGAGGACCGACAGAATGGGCGACTTGGATGTCTCGCACCAGTTGTCGGGTTGCTTGGGCTTGCTCCACGGGGACGGGAGCTCGCACGAGGGAGCCTGCGGCTTGGGCCGCTCACACCACGATCCGGGAGGATTCATACCTCAAGTTTACGACTCCGCTCCTGGCTTGGTTCAGCCCGCAACGAAGCCGGCGTTGAGTCAACGAACGGTAACGCGATGTGTTTCTCGATGACGCGAGCGAAAGGGACGGCCATGGCCACCGGCATCCCGCGCGCGGGAAAACCCGCCGGCACGACACCGTGCAGGGTCCGGACAACCGCTGGCGCTGCCCGAGCCGTTCGGGATCACGTTGGAGACAGACCTGATCTTCCGCTGAGCGGGTAGCCTGCCGTGGTGCTGGTGCTACACGCGGTCTGGGCGGGAGACGGCCTCGCCTTCTGGGCGGAGGCCCCCGATGCCGCTCCGTCCCCGGCGACCGCCCCCGGCTCCGCCCGCCTCCACCCCTTCGCCGCCCCCGCCCCCACGGTCGCGACCGCCGCCGGGCACGCAGTCGGGGCTGGGGTGGCCGAGCGGGTGCTGGAGTTGTTGTTGCCCGGGTCGGTCAGGGAGCCGGTGCCGTCGCCCGAGACGGGGCGGCTGTCCGAGGTGGTCAGGCCCCGCCTGCGGTTGTGGCGGGTGCCCGCCGTCGTGCCACCCGTCGGCGACACCCTGCGGATCCTCGCGGCGCACCCGGCCACCGCCACCGTCCGCCACTGGGCCGCCGTCGCCGCCTTCGCCCACGACCTGGTACGACGCGGACGCGTCATCCCCCAACTGGTCGCCGCCACCGGGCCCGGCGCACCCGCCACGGCGGACGTCCCCGAACGTCGGCAGCCACCGGACGCCCGGCTCGCGCGGGGCCGCGAGGCCACGGGAAACCGGGCCGCCGACGGCGCCAAGGCCGGCGATCCGCTCGCCGTATGGGCCGTGCCGAAGGCGGACGCGCGGGCGGTGTGGCGGCCGGTGGTGACCGGTGCCGACGCCGCCTACTTCAGGGAGCTGGCCGGGGCGATGCCGCCCGCCTGCCGCACCTCGGCGGCCGAGCGCCCGTCCGGTCCTGTGCTCGCGGAGGCGCTCGACGCGTTCACCGACGCGCTGGTCCGGCAGGCCCTGAGCGAGCCGCTGGTGAGCGGGCCGAAGACGCTCGAAGAGCGCTGGCTCTCGGCGCTGACCGGCGCCGACGCCTCCTGCCCGGACGATCCGCGGCTGCGGGCCGAGCTGGAGACGTGGCGCGACGCCGTCACCAAGGCCGAGGGCGCGACCCGAGTCTGCTTCCGCCTCCTCGAACCCACCGCCCCCACCGGCGGTGACTGGCGGGTCGAGTTGGCGCTGCAGGCGGCCGATGACCCGAGCCTCTACGTGCCGGCGAGCACGGTGTGGAGCGGCGAGCCGATCCCGGGCCTGCGCGGGCGGCCCGAGCGGGAGCTGCTGGCCGGGCTGGGCCGGGCCGCGCACCTGTATCCGGACCTCGACCGGGCGCTGCGGGTGGCCGAGCCGAGCGAGCTGCGGCTCGACACCGCGGGCGCGTTCGCCTTCCTGAGGCAGGCCGCGCCGCTGCTGCAGGCGGCCGGGTTCGGGGTGCAGCTGCCGCGCTGGGCGGGCCGCAGCAGGCTGGGGCTGAAGCTGACCACCCGCACCAAGACACAGACGGCGGCGGCGAGCCAGGGTTTCGGGCTGCGCGAGCTGGTCGGGTTCCGGATCGACCTCGCGGTGGGCGACGAGACGATCAGCGAGGAGGAGCTGGCCGAGCTGGCCAGGCTCAAAGTTCCGCTGGTCCGTGTCCGGGGGCAGTGGGTGGAGCTCGACGACCGCCAGCTCACGGCGGCGCTGAAGGCCGTGGAGGGCCAGCGGACGGGCGAGCTGCCCGCCGCCGAGCTGCTGCGCCACGTCGTCCAGGGCGACGACGAGCTGCCGCTGGTGGCGGTCGACGCCGACGGGGTGCTCGGCGACCTGCTGTCCGGGCAGGCCGAGCACCGGTTGCGCCCGCTGGCCACGCCCCCGGGGCTCGACGCCGTGCTCAGGCCCTACCAGGAGCGGGGGCTGGCCTGGCTGAGCTTCCTGTCGGAGCTGGGGCTGGGCGGGGTGCTGGCCGACGACATGGGCCTGGGCAAGACGGTCACCACGCTGGCGCTGCTGGTGCACGAGGCGGCCGAGACGCCGACGCTGCTGGTGTGCCCGATGTCGCTGGTGGGCAACTGGCAGCGCGAGGCGGCCAGGTTCGCGTCGGGGCTGCGCGTCTACGTCCACCACGGCGGCGGGCGCGACGTGGCCGAGATCGCGGAGGCCGACCTGGTGATCACCACCTACGGCACGGCGCAGCGCGACCTGGAGGCGCTGCGGCAGGTCGAGTGGCACCGCGTCGTGTGCGACGAGGCCCAGGCGATCAAGAACAGCGGCACCCTGCAGGCGCGGGCGGTGCGCGCCATCCCGGCCCGCACCCGGCTGGCGCTGACCGGCACGCCGGTCGAGAACCACCTGGCCGAGCTGTGGTCGATCATGGAGTTCGCCAATCCGGGGCTGCTCGGCTCGCGGCAGAGGTTCAGGAGCCGTTTCCAGGAGCCGATCGAGGCGCGTCAGGACGAGCAGGCGGCGCGGGCGCTCAAGCGGGCGACCGGCCCGTTCGTGCTACGCCGGGTCAAGACCGACAAGTCCATCATCTCCGACCTGCCGGAGAAGCTGGAGGTCAAGGAGTGGTGCCCGCTCACCACCGAGCAGGCCTCGCTCTACCAGGCGGTCGTCGACGACATGCTGGCCAGGATCGACGACAGCGAGGGCATCGAGCGGCGTGGTCAGGTGCTGGCGGCCATGGCCAGGCTCAAGCAGGTCTGCAACCACCCCGCCCACCTGCTCAAGGACGGCTCCCGGCTGGCCGGCCGATCGGGCAAGCTGGCCCGCCTGGAGCAGCTGGCCGAGGAGATCCTGGCCGAGGGCGAGAAGGCGCTGGTGTTCACGCAGTACGCCGAGTTCGGCACGATGCTCCAGCCCTACCTGGCTCAGCGGCTCGACCGGCCGGTGCTCTGGCTGCACGGCGGCCTGCCGAAGAAGACCCGTGACCGGCTGGTCGACCGGTTCCAGCGGGACGAGGAGCCGATGCTGTTCCTGCTGTCGCTCAAGGCGGCGGGTGTGGGCCTCAACCTGACGGCCGCCAACCACGTCGTCCACGTGGACCGCTGGTGGAACCCGGCCGTCGAGGACCAGGCGACCGACCGTGCCTTCCGCATCGGGCAGCGCAAGAACGTACAGGTCCGCAAGCTGATCTGCGCGGGCACCCTGGAGGAGCGCGTCGACGAGATGATCGAGCGCAAGAAGGCGCTCGCCGAGCGCGTGGTCGGCACCGGCGAAGACTGGCTGACCGACCTGTCCACCGAGGAGCTGCGCGAGGTCTTCCGCCTGACGGCCGAGGGGGTGAGCTGAGCATGCCGATCGGCAGGGACGGCTGGTTCGAGAGCGCCAAGCCGATCAAGGTCGAGGGTGGCATCCGGGCCCGCACGCAGCGGGGCTCGATCGGCTCCACCTGGTGGTCGAGGCGGTTCATCGACATCCTGGAGCGGCTGTGCGACAAGGGCCGCCTGTCGCGCGGGCGCGCCTACGCCCGCAAGGGCCAGGTGCTGTCCATCGACCTGTCCCCGGGCTTGGTCGACGCCTCCGTCCAAGGCTCGCGCCCCCGGCCGTACAAGGTCACGATCAGGATCGAGGCCTACGGCGAGGAGCGGTGGACGGCGATCGAGGAGGCGATCGCGGCTCAGGCGGTGCACCGGGCCAAGCTGCTGGCCGGTGAGATGCCCGCGGAGATCGAGGAGGTGTTCGCCGCGCTCGGCGTCGACCTGTTCCCGCGCGACCTCGACATGGACTGCTCGTGCCCCGACTGGGGCTTCCCGTGCAAGCACCTGTCGGCGGTGCTGTATCTGCTGGCGGAGTCGTTCGACGACGACCCGTTCCTGGTGCTGGCCTGGCGCGGCCGCAGCCGGGAGCGGCTGCTGGGGTCGCTCGCCGACGAGCCCGGGGCGGCCGACCCGTTGCGGGTGGAGGACGTGCCGTTCGCGGACCGGCTGGCCGACTTCTACGCCCCCGCGGCCACCGCGCACCGTCCGGAACGCCGCCCGTCGGCCCCGGCGCCCGACCTGCTGCTGCGCGTCTTCCCGCCCCCCGGCGACCTGGCCCGCACGCTGACCCCCGCCTACCTGCGCCTGGGCGACTCCTAGAGAGTCGGTCATGTATTGCTCAGGATGCGAGGCGGTAGCTGTCTTGCTGTCGGGCGATGACGTGGAGGTTGTGGACCACGGCGGTGCGACGGAGGTCGAACAGGTTCTTGTGGGTGCTTCTGTAGCGGGCGGGGCGGTCTTGCCAGCGGCCGATGTGGGCCTGGACGTGTTCGACTCTGGTTCGCTGGCGGGGGAAACCGATGAAACTTTGCGTACACCTGCAGCTGCGTCTATAAGACTCGCCGCCGACATCACCGGTCCAGGCTGTCCAGCCGACGACCGTGGAGACCCGGTTCTGATGGTCGGTGGACTCAGAAGCCTTCAGTGGACACCATCGGTCCGCCGTTGAGGTAGTTCACCAGCGCTGCGCGTGTCGTGGACACGAACTCCGATGGCACCTGCTCGGTGGGGCACCACGTCACCTGAGCGTGTTTGTGCGGCTCGGCGTTCACGAGATCACCGGTCCATGTATGCGCCACGAAGACGACGGTCAAGAATCCGTTGGGGGCCTCGACACCCCAGGCGCCGTGGACGATGCCTGCGATCTTCAGCTTGGCCGACTCCACTACCAGGCCCGTCTCCTCCTGCAGCTCCCGGACGGCCGTTGTGGTGATGACCTCGCCTTTGTCTGCCTTGCCGACTGGCAGGTCCCAGTGCAGCGGAGCGAATTTGGCTTTGGGTCCGCGCTGGATCAGCAGCACTCGGTCCGCTGCCTTGTCGTGAACGATGACGGCGGCGACGAGCAGCGTGTGGGAGTCGAGCGCCGGAGGCAAGGCGGTGTCGGTCACGGATCGATTCTCTCAGACCCCTGCTTGCTGGATCCGGCGCTCCAGCAGTGCCGCGCCGGAAACACCACGGCACCTGTAAAGGGTGAGGGTGGGCCGGATTGAGGCCAAAGCCGATCTGCTTCGCGCTGAGGCCATTCCTTCGGCCAGATCCAGTGCCCGGCTCCATGCTGCTACAGCCTCATCGGCACGTGCCTGCGCGGCGAGACAGTCTCCCAGGTCCATGTGGGTGAGCAGGTGAACGCGTGGATAGGCGATCGGATCCCAGGAGGTGAAGGCTGCTCGGTGCCGTACCTCGGTGCCGGTGTGGTCTCCTAGTTCAGTCAGGGTTCTGGCAGTGTGGGAGTCCACGGTTCCGGCGGCCGGTCCCATCAGCAGCGAATATGTGGGCTGTGGTTCGCCGTCTCGGCCGAGGGCGTTTTCGGCAGCCAAAAGTGCGCGTGCGGCCGGAGGTTTCTCGCCGAGAGCTGCGTAGGCTCTGGCGTGCGTGATGTGCAGCAGCGCCTCCGTTGCGCCGTCCACATAATCCTTGGCGCGCTTGAGCGCACCCTGTACGAGGTCGAGAGTGTGACGGGGCTGTTTCAAACTGAGGGCCTGGTGTGCGACGGCGCGCATCATCCACGCGGCGTGTGCGTATGGGTCCGCCTCGACGGCGAGTTGGAAGCCGAGCAGGTAATACTGCTGAGCTGCGCCCTCTTGGCCGAGATCGTGATGTTTCCAGCCCAGCAGCCACGACAATTCTGCGGCAGCGCCGAAGGCGTCGCGCCGGGTCTTGTCGTTGGCGAAGCGGCTGGACAACATTGGGGCTGCGGTGTCGGCGAGGTAGGCCGCGACCGTGGACAAGCCGTGCCCCCCGCCGAGCACTTCATCGGCCGCGCCGAAGGCTCTGGTGATCTGACGGACCACCGTGACCTCTTCCTCGCCGGCTCGTGCTTGTCCGGTGCGTGCCCGCAGCAGCCTGGACACGGGCTCATGATCGTAGTCCAAGGGCATCGTCACATCGGAGGCCGTGTACACGGCGGCGGCCAGGAAGTTACGGTGCTCGACGTCGGCCCGGCCGAGAAGGGTTGCCGTCGCGATGGGGTGTGTGCCGACCAGTTCAGGTCCTGAGCCGACGGCGAATCCCAGCTGCGTCGGCGTCACCGGTCGTCCGGCTCGCCTCGACAGCGCCTCGGCTAGGTAGACGGCGGTTCTCTCGCCGGGCTCGACGCCTGCGACCCAGTGCGCCACGGCTGATTTGTTGGTCCGCAGCGCTTCCCCGTTCTCCGCCGCGATGCGTACCACGGCGCGTGCCACGCCGTCATAACTCATGCCGAGCGTGGTGATCACCTCCCGCAGGTGATGGTTGGGAGAGCGCTGATCATGTGCACTTGGCATCGCAGCCCCACCTGGTTGTCACACCCGGTTAAACCAATTAAACGCTCTGCGACACCCTAGGCCATGGTCGCCGACGGGCTATCCATCATTCACTGGTAGTACCGAACGTGATCGCGGCACCAGGCCGTCGGCCTGAAACCGCGGTTCCTCCGCACAGCACAGGAGTACAGGACATGAGCACCCCGACCATCGAGCAGGGCGTTGCACAGCAAACCGCCGAAGCCAGTATGGACACCGATGCAGGAACGGTGTTCCCCCCGTTCGACCTCGACATCACCTTCATCGAGAACACCCCGGCGGCCGAAACGGTGCTGATGTGCAGCACCGGCGACACGTGTGGAAGCTCCTGCCCCAGCGCCTGCACGACCTCATAGGCCGCCGGGCGCGGGTCCGTCCGGCCCCGGGCCTCCTCTTCCCCGGAACGATCTGTCAGGAACGGAGTGTGAGTGATGACACGGTCGAGGCTGCGCCTCTATCGGCGCACCGGCACCGGGATGCTGCGTGCCGCGGTGAACCTCTCCGCGCCCATTCTTCCGGCGTGGCCCGGGGACGGCGGCTCCACCGAGCAGTGGCGGTCGTGGCTCGATTCGGTCTGGGCTGATGACACCTTCCGGCGAACGGTCACCGGTGCCAGCCCGGACCTGGCCCGCCAAGTAGCGGCTGTCCTCGACCGGCGATTGGTGAACACTCGCCGAGCACGGCGCACTGCGCTAGCGGTTGCTCGGTACGCCATCAGATACGCGCACCGGTCCACACCGTTCGGCTTGTTCGCAGGCGTTGGACTGGTCGGATTCGGCGACACGTCGGCCGTGCGCGTCGGGGATGGGCATGAGGTCTTCGGCCGGCCGGACCCTGTGTTGCTGGATGCGCGATCAGCGCGTGGGAGACCGACGGCGAGCTGATGGCTGATGTCGAGGTGTGCGTCAACAACCTGGCTCGCGTGGGCGGCGGGCGCGTGTACGTCCCGTCCGAGGGTGCCTCGGAGTTCTCGCTGGCGCTGACTCCCGCAGTGGCGCTGGTGCTTGACGCAGCCAGGTCACCGATCCAGCACTCGGCCCTCGTGGGCAAGCTCGCCGCCGAGTTCCCGGATGAGGACGAACACCGCCGGATCGGGCTCGTGGCAGAGCTGCTGCGGACACGTCTGCTGCGCTCGGCGCTGCGTGCCGCCGCCACCATCGTCGATCCGGCCGATGCCCTGCCCACTGGTGTCTTGGGCACGCGAGAGCGGGAGGCAGCGGCGGTGGACGTGCGGTTGGATGCCGAGGTGCGGCTGCCGGAGACGGTCGCGGTTGAGATGGAGACCGCGGCAACCGTACTGGCCAGGGTCGCGGCATATCCCGCCGGAGCCCAGGCGTGGCGCCGCTACATCGAGCGGTTCGCCGACCGTTGGGGCGAGGCTGCCGAGGTCAGTCTGGAGCAGCTGACCGATCCGGAACAAGGCTTGGGCTTGCCTGAAGGATTCGGCTCGGTGTCCGAGCCGCCCAGGCCGATGTCACGACGTGACCGGGTGCTTGTGGAACTCGCCGGCACGGCTGCGGTAGAGGGCGGCCGAACAGTGATCCTTTCCGAGGCGATGATCGAGGAGCTGGAGGCCGCCGCGGGCGAACCACCCAGGTCATGGCACCTCACCTTGAGCTGTGCGCGCAGCTCCAAGCCCGTTCGATACAGACGCTCGACAGGGGTGACTTCCGCATCCGCATCCACACCGTCTCGCGCGCGGCCGGCACGATGACGGGCCGGTTCTGGCACCTGTTTCCGCAGGCCGCTGCGGAACACACCGCTCTGCGCACCGTCGATCCCGAGGCGCAACTGGCGCAGTTGTCGTTCCATCCCTCGCGCCCCCAGGCCGACCTGCTTACCCGCGCGCCCCAGATCCTGCCGAGGCTGATCAGCGTCGGAGAGTTCAGAGGCAGCGACGAGAAGGTGCTCTTCCCTTGCGATCTGGTCGTCGGCCTTCGTGGCAGCCACCTCTACCTTGCGGTGGCCGCCACCGGGGAGCGCGTGGAGCTGCTGACCCCGACAGCGATCAACTTCGTGTGGAACAACTACACGCCGCCGCTGGTCAGGTTCCTGGCCGAGATCAGCCGAGCCGCCACTCCACAGGTAACGTGGTTCGACTGGGGCGCTGCCTGGACGCTTCCGTTCACCCCGGCGCTGCACTACCGGCGCAGCATCCTGGTCGCCGCCCGATGGCAGCTGCGGGCACGGGTCCTGCCCGGCCGCGCGGCGGGCCTGGACCGCTGGGCTGAGCAACTGCACGCCTGGCGCGGCCGGGCCAGGGTGCCCGAGCGTGTGCTCCTAGCCGTGGACGACCGGCAGCTGCTCTTGGATCTCACCCAGGACCTCCACCTGGACCTGCTCCGCACCCACCTTTGCGCCTACCCCGTGGTGGTGCTCTACGACGCGCCGCTGCCAGATGCCGATGGCTGGATCGGCGGACGGGCGCACAGCATCGTCGTCGCGCTGAGGTCGAGCCAATGAATCCGCCCACGACGCAAGCCCTGGCCGAGGGCGCGCTCGGTGTAGCGCTGCTGCACATCGAGCGCGACGACCTCGCCGCCGCGCGGCCCTTCCTGACCGAGGCGGTCGCTGGCGGCGTCAGCACCGGCGCGAACGCGTGCCTGTTCCACGGCGCTCCAGCGCTGGAGTTCGTGCTCAGTCGAGCTGGGCGGGTCGACCGCGAGGTCCAAGCCGCCGTCGACCGTGTCGTGGCCGCCCGGCTGGCCGCCGCCAGCCGTCGGCGGGAATCAGCGCGGCTCCCGCACCTGGCGGAGTTCGACCTCATCCGGGGACTCACCGGGCTGGGGGTGCTGCTCCTCACCCGGGCAGGAACGTCGCTGCTGACCGAGCAGGTACTGGCCTACCTGGTGTCGTTGGCGCGGCCAGTCTGCTCCGATGGCCGGGAGTTGCCGGGATGGTGGTCGCAGGCCGGTCCCGGGCATGAGATAGCCGGTGGCCACGGCAACAACGGTGTGGCGCACGGTATCGCGGGTCCGCTGGCGCTGCTGTCCATCGCCTCTCGTCGCGGCATTGAGGTGGCGGGCCAGGCCGATGCCATCGGAGTGCTCGCGCGTTGGCTGAACCGGTTCGGCGGCTTCTACTGGATCACCCACGACCAGCTATCCGCCGCCGAGACGCCACAGGCGTCACTCGCGCGCCGTCCGTCGTGGTGTTACGGGGATCTTGGTATCGCGCGCGCCCTGCAGCTGGCCGCGATTGCGCTTGGCGACTCAGCCCGCCGGCAGGCAGCCGAGGACATCGCCATGGCCGCTCTCACCGATCCCGCTCGTATCGGCCGGATCACCGATGCTTCCCTCTGCCATGGCTGGGCCGGCTTGCTGACCGTTACCCGAGCCATCGCGGCCGACAGCAGCACCTCCGGCCGTTTCACCGCGTGCCTCGAACAGCTCAGCGGACGCCTGAGCGCTGGCATCGGCGCGCTGTCCAAACCCGGGTTCATGGAAGGCCGGGCCGGTGCGCACCTGGCGCTGGACGGCACGAACGCCACCGGCTGGACCCGCACTCTGCTGATCGACTGACGCCGACATACCACCCGACCCGAACCCTACGGAGCAGGAGCGAGCAACTCATGGACTGGAACGACGAGTATCTTTCGATCACCGCTGAACAGGGCTGGTGGCACGCCACGGTCTCGTTTTCCGGCGATGACGGGGTGAGCCCGAAGGCCGCAGCCGTGCTGTCGGCCGCACTGTCCGACCAACGGTTTCACTTCCTGCGCAAGGAAGGAAAGCTACGGCTGCGCACCGAGCGCTCCGTGGCCGACCTGCTGGACCAGCTCGTCGCCGACCACCTGGCCAGTGGCTGGGTCGGCGGCGTCTACGAGCCCGAGACCGACGCCTTCGGCGGCCCGCAGGGCATGGACATCGCACACGAGGTGTTCTGTGCTGACAGCCGTGCGGCCTTGGCCGAATCCGGCAGCCCCTACAGCAGAGAGCGCTGTGTCCTGCTGATCTCCGCCATGAACCGCGCAACTGGCGTTGATCCATACGAGGTCGGTGACGTCTGGGTAAAAGTCGCCAACCTCCGGCCCGCGATCGAGCCTCCGACCGGGGACTACCGCGCAGCGGCCATCGCCGCCATGCGGCGCCTGATGAACGCCGACGCCGCCAGGTGGAAGGGCACCGAGCCGGGCTGGCCCGAGCGAGTCGCCGCGTTCGAGGAAGCCGGGCGCCGGCTGGCGCGGCTCGCCGCCGACGGGCTGCTGAGGCGGGGCCTTCGCGCCGTGCTCGCCCACCACGCGATCTTCGCCTTCAACCGCGCCGACGTACCGGTTGCCGAGCAGGCCGCAGCAGCCTGGCTCGGCCAACACGTCGCCTTCGCCGACGACGAACCGGCCGACGTGTTTACCGACCGGTCCACGTCCGAGGCCCCTAACCTCGAGCGGATAGAGACCGCCATCACCCCGACCGCCGATCCCACCGAGCTGCGCGAGGCCATGGTGGTCACGCTCACCAACTCCGGCAACCTCCGTACCCCTGCGATCATCGACGTTGTCCGCAATGTCGAGCGTCACCGGTTCATCCCCGGTGCCGACCTGCAGGCTGCGTACGCCGACGGCGCAGTGTCGGTGAAGCACGACGACGTCGGCGAGATGATCTCCTGCATCTCCGCTCCGTCCATCGTCGCCACTCAGCTGGAGCAGCTGGGCGCGCAGCCTGGTCACAAGGTTCTGGAAGCCGGGGCCGCCACCGGCTACAACGCCGCACTCGTCGAACGACTCGTCGCCCCGGGTGGCCACGTGTGGACCATGGACGTCGACCAGGACCTCGTCAGCGGCGCCACGGAACACCTGGCGGCGGCAGGCGCCTCAAGTGTGACCGTCGTGCTGGCCGACGGAGCGGCCGGGCTGCCCGAACACGCCCCCTACGACCGGATCCAGTTCACCGTCGGCGCCGGCGACATCCCCGTCACGGTCCTGGACCAGCTCGCCCCCGGCGGACGCCTGGTCATCCCGACGCGCCTCCGCGGCAGTATCTCCCGCTCCTTCGCTTTCGAACGCGACGGCGATACCTGGAAGACCGTCTCCTGCGAGATGGCGACATTCGTGCCTTTGCGCAAAGGCATCTGCGACGACATCTATACCCTGGTCCCTCTGGCCGGGGAAGGAAACGTCAGGCTGGAGACCTTCAGCGAGCAGCACGTCGACCGGGAAGCGATGCGCACCATCTTGGACCAGCCGTCCCACAAGGTCTACACAGGCGTGAAGTTCCGCCAGGGCTCGCCCTGGCAGTGGGTCTACCTGTGGCTGGCGTGCGTCCTGCCCAACGGACTGTCCCGCCTGCCCGGCCAGCGCCCCGGATTCACGCCGCACTTCGCCTGGGGCTCCATGGCCGCGCTGGACGACGCCACCTTGGCCTACCTGACCGTGCGCGAAGGCGAGGACACCGCCGGACGCTGCTGGGAGATCGGCGTCATCGGCCACGGCCCGCGCGCCATCGGACTGGCGGGAGAGGTAGCCGCCGCTATCGACGAGTGGGCCCGCGACTACGGCAACGACGCACCGGCCCCCGGGTTCCGCATGGCCACCGGCGCCGCTCGCGAGCTGTTGAAGGCCGGCGACCCACGCTTCATCATCGACAAGCCCTACAGTCGCCTCGTCGTCGACTGGCCGTAGGGGCTGGCGTGATGAACCGCGCGATCGCCAGCCGCATCCCGCTGGTCTGTCGGCCCAAGCCTCCCGAGACTCCACTGGCGATGCGCATCGCCGAGCTCAGCGCGCTGACCATCGAGCCGAACGGCGCGGATCACCACCAGCTGGTGGCCCGCGCCAGCGGAGTCCTCAACTTCGCCGCACTCATTGCCTCCGATGTCGGGCTACCCGATCTCGCTGCCGAGCTGTGCTGGAGGCAGTACAAGATCTTCGCTGACGTCAGCAGCCTGGACCAGGACATCGCCATGATGGCGCTGATGCCGGTGGTGAACATCGCCCGGCTGTTGATCCGCGAAGATGACGGCAACGGCGCCTATGAGGTGCTTCAGCAGCTGTGCCACGCTGTCCAGCAGCGCGGTGCTCCGACCATCGGCAACCACGACGTCGACCTCTCGCCATTGATCCGGACCGAGGCGGACCATCGGAAGATCTGCACCGAACTCTGGGTCACCCTGCTCATCGACGGCGCCAGAGCCCTTGCCCGCAACGGCCGCTGGACCGAGGCCGCCAAGGCCATGGCCGCGCACCGCGGTATCGGCAACCGGTTCCTCGACGGACGCCAGATCATGATCATGTCTCTGCTGGAACAGGGTCTTACACAGCAGGCCACCGCCATGATCGAATCCAGCGTCGCCGCAGAACCGTGGGAAAACACCATCGCGGCCACCCTGCGTCTGCTGTCGGCCGAAGGCCGCGCCGATCTCGCATAGCGACCTGGACCAAGTGGTGCAAGAAACGCTTGCGCTGATCACACAGCCCGAACCCTGACTGCGGCGTTCCGGGCCCGCGTCGGCCTGACCGCGTTCGACCTTACCGCCGACCGGTCCACACCGTACGCATCTCACCTGCGGGCCGCTGTCGTTGACGTGGCATCCGCTGACGCCTACGCCGCCCGGAACGTTCTGGGGCACCACATGATGCGCTCCCACATCACCCCTAGCAGGCCCCGGGCAGGTTCCCGGCAGGTCGCGGCTAGCTGTCCTCGAAGGAGGCCGGCACCATCACGCGCACGCCGTTGGGCACCACCCGCAGGCGGATCGGGGTGCGCAGGCGCACCTCGCCGTCGACGTCGGCGGCCATCGGCGGGTCGGTCTCCAGCAGCATCTCGCGGCCCGTCACGAACGGGCCGCCGGCCAGGCTGCGCCAGCGGCCGGTCGTGGCGCGCGCCAGGGTCTCGATGAGCAGCCGCAGCTTCTTGCCCGAGCCGAGCTGGTAGGCGACCAGCATGCCGTTGTCGATGCTGATGTCCTTGGCCACCTGCCAGCCGCCGTGGAAGCGGCCGTTGGCGATGTTGAGCTGGTGGGTGAGCAACTCGTGGCGCTCGCCGTCGACCGTGATGTAGGCGCGGAACGGCCGGTGGCCGGGCAGGATCGTGAGCGCGGTGAGCGGGTAGGCGGGGCGGCCCACGATGCGCTTGAGCCAGGGCTTGACCTTGCCCGCCACCTCGACCGAGACGCCGAAGCTGGCCAGGTTGGCGAACGGCCGGTCGTCGGCCATGCCCAGGTCGATGTCGGCGACCTTGCCGGTGTCGAACACCCTGATCGCCCCGGCCAGGTCGAGCGGCAGGCCGAGGCTGCGGGCGAAGTTGTTGGTGGTGCCGAGCGGCAGCACGCCGAGGGCGACGTCGCGGTGGGCGACGTGGTGGACGGCCGAGGAGAGGGTGCCGTCGCCGCCGCCCACGATCAGCAGGTCGGGGTGGGTGGCGAGGGCGGTGTCGAGCAGGTCGCGCAGCCGCTTGGGGTTGTAGACGCCGATCTCGGCCAGCGGCTCGAAGCCGAGGTCGTGGATCTGCTCGATCACCTCGAAGTAGTGGCGCCGGCCGCGCCGGGAGCGAGTGTTGACCACCACCGCCACCCGGCGGTCCGTGCGGATCGCCTCGGTGTGCTCGGCCTTGGTGCGCAGTTCGCTCATGGTCATCAATCGTAGGTGCAGAATCCGCCGTCTCAGGTCGCCTCGGGGGCCGCCGGGAGGGTGTCCCGGCGGCCCCGGCGGGCTCACTTCTTGGGCGGGGTCACCTGGATGACGGCGGCCAGGTCGCCCGGCAGCGGAGAGACCAGCCGGAACTGGACGCCCAGGGCCTTGCCCTCGTCACCGGGGTCGCCGGTGCCGAGTTTATGCCCGTTGCCGAGGTCCGTGCCGTACAGCTCGGTGGCGGGGGTGCCGTCGAGGTTCACGACGCGGGTGGTGTACATCTGGTCGTCCTTGGACGGGACCACGACGGAGGCGTCGAAGTCGCGGTAGAAGAGCGAGCCGTTCTGCACCTCGAGACCCGGGTACCAGGTCTTGGCGTCGGTGAACTGCGAGACGCCCTTGAGCGCCCCGACCTGGGTGCAGTATTCGCTGAACGGCTCGCCGGGGGCCTCCAGGCACTCCTTGAACGGGTAGGTCCTGCCGAAGGAGAACGCCGCGTTGGACGTCTGCGTGCGGCCTTCCATGTTCTTGTTCCTGGACGGGTCCTTCGCGGCCGCGGCGCCGTCACGGCGTAGCGGCTCGAAGTGGGAGTCGACCAGGAGCAGGGTGCCCTTGCTGCCGATGCTCGGCGGCAGGTTGAGGTTGGGGACGATCACGTTGTTGGTGTAGGTCGAGTCGCGGTACCAGACCAGCAGGCCGGGAGCGTTGTACTTGACCTTCTCGACCTTCCAGGCGCCGTCACGCGAGTACGTGGTGTCGTAGGCGTAGCTCAGGCCCTTGTCGAAGCCGTCGAGGTTGCGCCACTCGGCCAGGTAGAAGCGGGAGATCTCGCGCGAGCCGTTGTTGATCGTCCAGCCCTGGCCGCTGGTGTTGGTGAACGTGCCGCCGGCGGGGTGCCAGCCGTTCGCGCCGCCCTCGACGTCGTCGCTCCACACGGCGGCGCCGCCGTTGGTGAGCTCGAAGTCGTCGGCGTGCCAGCCGCGCGGGGTGAAGGCGGCGTCGGTGTTGTAGACGAGCCGCAGCTTGACCGTCTGCCCGGCGAACGGGGTCAGGTTGACGTAGTCGTGCCGCCAGCCCGGGGTGTCGCCGGTGAGGCCGTACTTCTTGTCGCCGAACGTCTTGAGGTTCTTGTTCGGGTCCGGGTAGCCGTCCGGGGTGGTGACCTCGTTGCCGGCCTCGTCGAAGACCTTCTGCTGGGCCCAGGTCTGCCCGCCGTCGGCGGACACCTCGACGAAGCCGAAGTCCCAGTCGGCCTCGATCTCGTAGTTGTTCCACATCCAGAACCGGACGTCGGTCCCGGCGGGCACCTGCACGTCGCGGGCCAGGGAGACGTTGGCCCACTCCTGGTCCATGCCGGACCACCAGGCGTTGGCGCCGCTGTGCGGGTCGAGCATCTTCAGCGGCTCGGACGCCAGGTTGACCCGGACGCCGTCCTGGGTGAGCTTGGGCGTGCGCGAGGACTGGCCGACGGTGACGAGGCTCTTGCCGTCACCGGGGTCGAACACCTTCGGGTTGGCCCAGCCGAGGACCCACTTGTCCCACAGGCCCATGTGGGTGGGCATCGACTGGAAGATCGGCCCGGAGTGCGAGCCGCTCGACATCAGGTCCCAGAAGTCCACGGCGGAGCTGCCCGAGCCGGAGGTGTCGTACAGGTCGGGCAGGCCCAGATCGTGGCCGTACTCGTGGGCGAAGACGCCGACGCCGGAGTCCTCGGGCTGCACGATGTAGTTGGAGATCTTCTTGTCGGTGCCGGGCACCTGGTAGCCGCCGGCGACCGCGCTGGAGTGCGCCCAGATGGCGTAGGTGCCCTCGGCGCCGCCGTCGGCGGACTTGTCCTTGCCGGCGTGCACGAGCACGAGGTGGTCGATCACGCCGTCGGGCTCGGCGAAGTCGCCGTCGCCGTCGGCGTCGGAGACGTCCTCGAGGTCGTAGTCGGCCCAGGGGAAGCCGGGCTGGGTCTGGGCGAGCACGTTGACCGCGTCGATGGCCAGTTGCCCGGCGCCGAGCGGGTTGTCGGGGTGGCCGGACATGTCCTGGGGTGCGCCACCGCAGGCGGCGGCGCCGTACCACGCCTCGGAGTGCGGGGCCTTGACCCAGCCGACGGCGGAGCCGGTGACGGAATAGGCGCCCTTGGACATCTCCTCGTACATCTTCTTCAGCGTGAAGCCGGAGACGTCGATGCCGGCCTTGCCGTCGCGCGGGTCCTTCAGGTCGGGACGCACGCGCTCGGTGATGCCCCGGTCGGTGTAAAGCATCTTGTTGAAGTGGTCGGTGCTGAAGTCCTTGACCCAGAAGGAGTTGTTGTCCTTGTTCGGCAGCGTGGCCGGGTCGGGGATCTTGTTGTGCAGCGGGCCGTTCATCACGGTGCCGGGCGGCTCGACGAAGCAGTCGTCCGGCGGGCTGTCGACGGTGCGCGGCCGGTTGAATCCGGAGAAGTCGTCGCCCGCGTTCTCGTTGAACTCGACGAGCAGGGTCAGGAGCTTGGCGGTCTTCGTCTGCTTGGCGTTCTTGAAGATGAACTCAGCTGGGTTGCGGCCGGTCCTGATGGCCTGGCTCTCGCGATTCGCGAGGACTCTGGCGGTGACCGGGTTGCCGCTGGCGAACTTGCGGTCGATCTTCTGAGCCGGAGTGAGAGAGCGGGCGTTCTTGCCGGGCAGGCGCGGTTCGCCGGGGTCCGGCTCCACCCTCGGAGGGGCGTAGTTGATGTAGTAGTCGGACGCGCTCGGCTCGTACGTCGCGACGGAGGCCTGAGCCGCCGGAGGGGCGGTGAGTGCGGCGCCGAGGAGGGCGACCGCCGGAATCGTGGCTAACAGGCGCTTTTTTCTGGGCACCGGGAACCCTCTCTGCCCGGATCACCGGGCGCATGGCCATGAGGTATTGCCATGCGGGACGGTAGAGGGTGAGTAAAGCAATCGTAAAGAGGATTGTTGAACTGTAATGATTTCAGGACATTTCACAACAACAAGACGACAGCGGTAATCCCACCCGCGAGCGCCGCGCCGTAGCAGAGCACCGCGATGAACAGATCGAACCGGGCGATGCCCAACAACTCCTCGCCGGTGAACCGGATCCGGTGCGCGGCGTGGAACAGGCAGAGCACCACGACGACGACCAGCGCCAGCCGTACCAGCAGGAGGTCCAGGAGCGCGGTCAGGTGCGCGGCGGACGGCCAGTCGACCACGCCCAGCGGCATCAGCACCCCGAAGAGCAGCACCAGCACGGGCAGCACCAGCGCCGCCACCACCCCGCCGCCGCTGAAGAGCAGCCACAGGTACGGCTCCAGTGTCCGTTTCATGGCGACCTCAGCACGAAGTAGGCGATCAGCCCGGAGATCACCAGCCAGGCCGAGTGGTTGCCGCCCTGGATCATCCAGGCGGGCACCCGCCAGCCGTCCAGCCTGACCACGGTGGCCTTGGGCGCCAGGTTGAGGAACGTGACGGCGTGGAACGCGGTCGCGGCCAGCGCCGCCACGTTCAGGACGATCATCCAGGGCCGGGCCGCCAGCGCGGCGAACTCCCGCGTCGTCCCGCCCAGCACCGCGTCGACGAGCAGCAGCAGGAACACGACCGACCAGGCGACGAACACGCTGGTCAGCTCGCGCAGCACGAACACCGTGTAGGAACGGGTCCGGGCGAACCACAGCATGTCCCTCGGCGCCCGGTACGGCGCCCGGGCCGTCACCGCCTGCCCCAGGGCAGCACCGAGCGCAGCGCGGCGGTCAGCTTGTAGCGCTGGATGGCCTCGGCCGGGTCCACGTGCTTGGGACAGGCCCGCGTGCACTCCCCCACGAACGTGCACCCCCACACCGCCTCGTCCAGGTTGAGCACGTCGAACCGGTCGCCCATGTCCCGCGAGTCGAGGTTGTAGCGCTGCGCCAGCGCGATCGCCGCCGGGCCGAGGAAGTCGGGGTCCAGCACGTAGACCGGGCAGGCCGAGTAGCACAGCATGCAGTTGATGCACATGCTGTACTGCTTGTAGGCGTCGAGCTGCTCGGGCGTCTGCGCGTACTCCGAGGTCAGCGGCAGCTCCTCGCCCTCCCTGATCAGCCAGGGCCGCACCGACGACAGCTTGGCCAGGAAGTCGTCGATGTCCACGACCAGGTCCCTGATCACCGGGAAGCCCTTCAGCGGCTCGATCCTGATCGGCCCGTCGCCGTACTCGGTGAGGAACGAGCCGCAGGTCAGCCTGGGCTCGCCGTTGACGTTCATGCCGCACGAGCCGCAGATGCCCATCCGGCACGACCAGCGGAACGACAGGCTGCCGTCGAGCCGGTCCTTGACGTAGGCGAGCCCGTCGAGCACCGCCCAGTCGGTCATCAGCGGCACGTCGTACTCCTGGAACACCGGCTCGCTGTCCTGCTCCGGCCGGTAGCGGGCGACCTCCAGCCTGATCGTCCGCGCCCGCGCGGCCTGCCGCGGCACCCGATCGGCATCGGTCACCTGGCTGGTCGTTCCCTCACCCTCCTCGTTCGCCCCGCGGCCGGCCTGCTGCGCGGCGTCGTCCACTCCGCTCACTGCGTCGCGTTCAGTCACGGCCATAGACCCTTTCGCCAGGAGGCCAGCGGGTGATCGTCACGGGCAGCAGGCCGACCGACGGGGCGCCGTCGGGCGCGCGGTGCACCAGCGAGTGCGCCAGGTAGGTCTCGTCGTCCCTGGCCGGGAAGTCGGTGCGCTGGTGGGCGCCGCGCGACTCCCGCCTGCCCAGCGCGCAGGCCACGACGGTCCGCGCGACGTCGAGCATGGTGTGCAGCTCCTGCAGATTGATCAGCTCGGTGTTGAACGTCGTGCTGGTGTCGTCGACGCGCGCCCCCTCGGCGCGCTCGCGCAGGTCGGCCAGCGTGTCCACGGCCTTGGCGAGCACGTCCCCGGTCCGGTAGATGCCGGCCGCGCCTTCGAGCGTGTGCTGCATCTCCTCACGCAGCGCGGCGATCCGCTCCCCCGTCCGCGACCCCTCGCGCGCCCGCGTCAGCCGCCGCGTCTCGTCGTCGCCCTGACTCCGCACGGCGGGCGGCTCGCTCTCGCGGTGGACGCGGGCGAACTCCGCCGCGGCGACGCCCGCGCGCCGGCCGAAGACCAGGATCTCCGGGAGGGAGTTGGAGCCGAGCCGGTTGGCGCCGTTGATGCTCACGCAGGCCGTCTCACCGGCGGCGAACAGCCCGGCGACGGTGGTGGCGCCGTCGAGGTCGGTGTGGACCCCGCCCATCATGTAGTGCACGACCGGCCGGACCGGGATGAGGTCGGTGGCCGGGTCGAGGTTCTGGTAGCTGCGGCACAGCTCGCGGACGAACGGGATGCGGGCGTCGATCTTCGACTCGCCCAGGTGGCGCAGGTCCAGGTAGACGACCGGGCCGTACGGGGTGTCGACCGTGCGGCCCTTCTCCTGCTCGTGAACGAACGCCTGGGAGAGGCGGTCACGTGGGCCGAGCTCCATGCTGCGCAGCCTGGGCGTCGGGGTGGGGCTGCCGAGGTCGTAGTCCTGCAGGTAGCGGTAGCCGTCCTTGTTGATCAGCCAGCCGCCCTCCGCCCGCGCCGCCTCGGTGATGAGGATGCCGGTGAACGGCAGGCCGGTCGGGTGGTACTGGACGAACTCCATGTCCTTCAGCGGCGCGCCCGCCCGGTAGGCCAGGGCCATGCCGTCGCCGGTCTTGATCGCGGCGTTGGTGGTGAACGGGAAGACCCGGCCGCAGCCGCCGGTGGCCAGGATGACGGTCCTGGCGGCGATGGTCTCGATGCGGCCGGTCCTGAGGTCGACGGCCACGACGCCGTGGACGCGGCCGTCGTCGACGACGAGTTTGGTGACGTACCACTCGTCGTACCTGATGATGTCCTGATATTTCAGGGTTGTTTGGAACAAGGTGTGAAGCAGGTGGAAGCCGGTCTTGTCGGCGGCGTACCAGGTGCGCAGCCGCTTCATCCCCCCGAACGGGCGGACCGCCACCCGGCCGTCGGCCTCCCGGCTCCACGGGCAGCCCCAGTGCTCCAGCTGGATCAGCTCCCGGGGCGCCTCGGCCACGAACGCCTCGACCGCGTCCTGGTCGCAGAGCCAGTCACCGCCCGAGATCGTGTCGTAGCAGTGCTCGTCCAGCGTGTCGCCGACGCCGATCACCCCGGCCGCGCCGCCCTCGGCGGAGACCGTGTGGCTGCGCATCGGGTAGACCTTCGACACGACCGCCACCTTCAGCGCCGGGTCCGTCTCGGCGACCGCGATGGCCGCGCGCAGACCCGCCCCACCTCCTCCGACGATGAGCACATCGATCATCTGCGTCACTTCCCGCGGTCGGGTTCGCTCTGGTCTCGTACGCGCTTTCCGTCATGGCGGACGGCGGACAGGTGGATGCTGCCGTCGTGGTACTCGTGCCGGATCCTGCGGCAGCCGCAGTCGAAGAACTGGTCGCGGATCACCAGGCCGTAGCCGTCGTCGTCGAACAGGCGTTCACCGCCGGACTTCTTTCCGCAGGGAGCCGTCTCGGGGGCGAAGGGGGTTTTTGTGCCTGTCATCGCCGATCTCCTTAGATGGGCGAAAGTTTGGCGAACGTCATCTCCACACAAGCACCGTGACCTTCGATGGGAAAGGGTCAGCCGGGCGTTTCTTCGCGCGATCCGGTCTCCTTCGACTCGTGGGGGTAGTGCAGGTCGAAGGCAGGCCGTTCGGAGCGGATGGGCGGCATCGTGGTGAAGTTGTGCCGGGGCGGCGGGCAGGAGGTGGCCCATTCCAGCGAGTTGCAGTAGCCCCACGGGTCGTCGAGCGTGACCTTGGGCGCGTTGCGGGCCGTCTTCCAGACGTTGTAGAGGAACGGCAGCGTCGAGGCGCCGAGCAGGAACGCGCCCACGGACGAGATCTCGTTGAGGCTGGTGAACCCGTCGGCCGGGCTGTAGTCGGCGTAGCGGCGGGGCATGCCGATCGCGCCCAGCCAGTGCTGGACCAGGAACGTGGTGTGGAACCCGACGAAGAGGGTCCAGAAGTGCACCTTCCCGAGCCGGTCGTCGAGCATCCGGCCGGTCATCTTGGGCCACCAGAAGTAGAACCCGGCGAACATCGCGAACACCACCGTGCCGAACACCACGTAGTGGAAGTGGGCGACGACGAAGTAGGTGTCGCTGATGTGGAAGTCGAGCGGCGGCGAGGCGAGGATCACGCCGGTGAGCCCGCCGAGCAGGAACGTCACCAGGAAGCCGATGGAGAACAGCATGGGGGTCTCGAAGCTGAGATGGCCCCGCCACATGGTGCCGATCCAGTTGAAGAACTTCACGCCCGTGGGCACCGCGATGAGGAACGTCATGAACGAGAAGAACGGCAGCAGCACCTGCCCGGTGGGGAACATGTGGTGGGCCCAGACGGTCATCGACAGCCCGGCGATGGCGATGGTCGCGCCGACCAGCCCCATGTAACCGAAGATCGGCTTGCGGCTGAAGACCGGGATGACCTCGGTGATGATGCCGAAGAACGGCAGCGCGATGATGTAGACCTCGGGGTGGCCGAAGAACCAGAACAGGTGCTGCCAGATCATCGGCCCGCCGTTCTCCGCCAGGAAGACCTGCGTGCCGAGCTTGCGGTCCGACTCGAGCACCAGCAGCGCGGCGGCCAGCACCGGGAAGGCCATCAGCACGAGCATGCTGGTCAGCAGGGTGTTCCAGGTGAACAGCGGTAACCGGAACATCGTCATGCCGGGCGCGCGCATCCCGATGATCGTGGTGACGAAGTTGACCGAGCCGAGGATCGTGCCGAGGCCGGACAGCGCCAGCCCCATGATCCACAGATCGCCGCCGATGCCCGGCGAGTAGGTGGCCGTGGCGAGCGGCGTGTAGGCGAACCAGCCGAAGTCGGCCGCCCCGCCCGGCGCCGCGAACCCGCCCAGCGTGATCAGCCCGCCGAACAGGAACATCCAGTACGCGACCGCGTTCAGCCGCGGGAAGGCGACGTCGGGGGCGCCGATCTGCAGCGGCATCACCACGTTGGCGAACCCGGCGAACAACGGGGTGGCGAACAGCAGCAGCATGATCGTGCCGTGCATGGTGAACAGCTGGTTGTACTGCTGCTGGTCGACCAGTTGCATGCCGGGCTGGGCCAGCTCGCCCCTGATCACCATCGCCATGACGCCGGCCACGAGGAAGAACACGAACGAGGTGATCAGGTAGAGGTATCCGATGACCTTGTGGTCGGTCGTCGACAGCCAGGAGGCGATCACGGTCCCGGTGCGACGCCGCCTGACCTGCTCGATCGACGTCTCACGCACAGTCGTCACGGCTTGCTCCCTCCTGCTGGAGTGGTGGCCTGCCCCGATTCCCTCCCATTTCACGCCAACGATCGCCGCGCGGGAAGCGGTTCGGCGAGATTGCCCGTGCCGCGATGCTCCTCGCGCATGCCATCCATGCGTGATCGTCGCTGGTAGATCGATCGAATGGCCCGTAGCGTTTCCGGATATGTCATTGACGATCGGACTTCATACGCCGAACGGCTTCGCCGGTGCGGATCGGCACGGAGCCGCCCGCATCGCCGGGCTGGCCGAAAAGCTGGGCTACGACTCGCTGTGGACCGCAGATCACGTCGTGCTGCCCAGTCCCCAGGTCGAGCCGTCGCCGCTCGACCCGGACGCGCCGCTGCTCGACGTCGTCGTCTCGCTGGCCTTCCTGGCCGCGCACACCGAGCGGATCCTGCTCGCGACCGGCTGCGTCGTTCTGCCACAACGTGATCCGCTCGTCCTGGCCAAGCAACTGGCCAGCGTGGACGTGCTGAGCGGCGGGCGGCTCGTGTTCGGCGTGGTCGCCGGGTATCTGGAGCCCGAATTACGGGCGCTGGGCGTGCCCCTGGCGCAGCGGGGCGCCCGTACGGAGGAGTACCTGAAGGCCATGCGGTCCCTGTGGGAGGACCCGGCGCCGGCCTTCCACGGCCGCTTCGTGGAATTCAGGAACGTCGACGCCTGGCCGCGCCCGGTTCAGCGGCCGGTGCCGGTCGTGATGGGCGGGCACACCCCGGCCGCGCACCGGCGGGCGGCCGAGCTGGCCGACGGGTGGTACGGCTGGATGCTGGGTCTGCGGGCGACCGCCGCCCAGCTGGAGTCGGTGCGGAAGGCCGCGGCCGGGCGTCCACTGCACATCTCCGTCACCCCGGCCCGCCGGCTCGACCGCGACACCGTCCGCGCCTACGCCGACCTCGGCGTCGACCGGCTCATCGTGACGCCGGAGACCGGCCTGTCGCTGGCCGAGCTGGAACGATTCGTCGAGCGCAACGCCCCGGAGCGCGTCCTCGGCTGAGCCGCCGCCATCCACATCGCGAAACCGGTTCCTGGCCGGGGGGCCGCGTCTTCTATCCTTCGTATCCGTACCGATCGGAGGAGAAAGATCTCGTGAACGCCCAGCGCGACTACGCCGCCCTCGTCCAGCGTGGCCTCTCGCTCGACCTGACCCGCGGCAAGCCGTCCCCGCGCCAGCTCGATCTCTCCAACGACATGCTCCGGTTGCCTGCCTCCTACCGGGCGGCCGACGGGACCGACGGCCGTAACTACGGCAACCTGCAGGGCCTGCCCGAGCTGCGCGAGCTGTTCGCGCCGCTGCTCCAGGTGCCGGCCGCGCAGCTGGTGGTGGGCGGCAACGCCAGCCTGGCCATGATGCACGACACGATCGTGCACGCCCTGCTGTCCGCCGTCCCCGGCGCGGCCCGCCGCTGGGTGGAGGAGCCGGAGATCACGTTCCTCTGCCCGGTCCCCGGCTATGACCGGCATTTCACCATCTGCGAGCGGCTCGGGATCACGATGGTGGCCGTGCCGATGGGCGCCGACGGCCCCGACATGGACGTGGTCGAGCGGCTCGTCGCCGCCGACGCGAGCGTCAAGGGCATCTGGTGCGTGCCCAAGTACAGCAACCCGTCCGGCGTCGTCTACAGCGACGAGACCGTGCGCAGGCTGGCCGCCCTGCCGGCCGCCGCCCCCGACTTCCGGATCTTCTGGGACAACGCCTACGCGGTGCACCACCTCACCGACAGGCCCGCCGAGCTCGCCGACCTGCTCGCGCTCTGCGCGGAGCACGGCCACCCCGACCGGGCGTTCGTCTACGGCTCCACGTCCAAGGTGACGCTGGCGGGCTCCGGCGTGGCGTTCTTCGGCTCCTCGCCGGCCAACGTCGAGTGGTTCCTGGCCAACACCGCCAAGCAGTCGATCGGCCCCGACAAGCTCAACCAGCTGCGCCACGTGGAGTTCCTGCGCGACGCCGAGGGCGTGGCCGGGCACATGCGGCGGCACGCCGAGCTGATCTGGCCCAAGTTCGAGCTCGTCGACCGGGTCCTGGCCAAGGAGCTGGGCGGGCTCGCCGAATGGACCAGCCCCCAGGGCGGCTACTTCATCAGCCTCGACGTGCCGCACGCCGGCGAGGTCGTGGCCAAGGCCAAGGCCGCGGGCATCGCGCTCACCCCGGCCGGCGCCACCCACCCCTACGGCGCCGACCCCGGCGACCGCACGATCAGGATCGCGCCCACCTACCCCGAGCTGGAGGAGCTGGAGCAGGCCATCGCCGGGCTCGCGGTGTGCGTGCGTCTCGTCGCGGAGGAGCGGGGCTGACGCCCCCTCGCGGCCGCCCTCTCACTCCGCAGGGGAGGGCGGTCAGGCGCGGCTACGCCGGAAGCCGAAGATGTACTCCCGTGTCTCGCTCGGGTGGAACGAGACGCCGACGCCGGGCTCGAAGGCGACGTTGTCGCGCCGGCAATAGTGGAGGCGCTCCCAGACGCCGAAGGCCTGCTCCCTGGCCGGCGCCTCGGCCAGGTCCCGCTTGCGCGCGCCGTACGAACCGGTCACCTGCAGCACGCCCATCAGCCAGAACACCCCTGTCAGGCAGAACGGCGCGAGCAGCACCTCGCCCCAGCCGGTGTCCTTGCCCATCGCGATCACGAGCGCGACCACCAGGTGGATCAGGGCGGCGACGATGAGCAGGATGTAGCCCTGGTTGCGGACCCACGGCGTGTAGTGGCGGCTGGGAAACGACAGCCAGACCGCGAGCTGCGTGCGGCTCATCAGGTGCTTGGACGCGCCGAGCGACGCCGCCGTGGGCAGGTCGGCGATGTCGCGCTCGCCGGGCAGCCGTACGCGTCCGATCCGGTACGTGGTGCCCTCGGCCACGGTTCCCGGGACGGAAGCGACCTGGTCAGCCTGGGCACACATCGGGCACATCACTTTCACCCGGGCAGTCTGGCCTTAAGCACCGGTCCACGCAAACCATAGGCTTCTATGTGTGAGACCGATCGAAGCCTTGGTGAACAGGCTGCCTGAGGGCCGTGTTCTGACCGACCCCGACGTGACCGACTCCTACGCGCGCGACCGCACGTTCGTCGAGCCCGGCAAGCCCCTGGGTGTGGTGCTCGCCGCCTCCCGCGACGACGTGGTGACCACGCTGCGGTGGGCCACCGAGCACCGGGTGCCCGTGGTGCCGCGCGGCGCGGGCACGGGCCTGGCCGGCGCCGCCACGGCCACCGACGGCGCGATCGTGCTCTCGCTGGCCAGGATGACCGCCATCAGGGAGCTCTCCCCCGCCGACGAGATCGCCGTGGTCGAGCCCGGCGTGATCACCGCCGACCTGGACAGGGCGGCCAGGGAGCACGGGCTCATGTACGCGCCGGACCCGTCGTCGTACGAGATCTCCACCATCGGCGGCAACCTGGCGACCAACGCGGGCGGGCTGCGCTGCGTGAAGTACGGCGTGACCCGCGACTCGGCGCTCGGCCTGGAGGTCGTGCTGGCCGACGGGCGGATCCTGAACACCGGCCGGCGCACCATGAAGGGCGTCACGGGCTACGACCTGACGGGGCTGTTCGTCGGCTCCGAGGGCACGCTCGGCGTGATCACCGCGGCCACGCTGCGGCTGCGACCGGCGCCCGCCGCGCCGCCCGCGACGTTCGCCGCCGAGTTCGGCTCGCTCCGCGACGCGGGCGCGGCGGTGTCGGCGATCATGGCGGCCGGCTGCCAACCGTCGCTGATGGAGCTGCTCGATCGCGCCACGCTGGAGGCGATCGACGACTGGCGCAACATCGGCCTGGAGCCCTCGACGAACGCCATGCTGATCGGCCAGTCCGACGCGTCCGACTCCGAGGCCGTGGTGCGGCGGATGGAAGGGCTCTGCGAGGACAACGGCGCGTCGTTCGTCGCCGTCTCCTCCAGCCCGCAGGAGACCGACGAGCTGATCGGCCTGCGCCGGATGGCCTACCAGGCCAAGGAACGCCTGGGCGCGTGCCTGGTGGAGGACGTGTGCGTGCCCCGTTCGGTGCTGCCCGACATGATCACCGCGATCGAGGCGGCGGCGGCCCGGCACCACGTGCGCATCTGCACCGTCGCGCACGCCGGCGACGGCAACCTGCACCCGGTCTTCATCTTCGAGCACGGCACGGCCGAGCCGCCCCCGGCCGTGTGGGCCGCCGCGGACGAGGTCTTCACCCACGCCCTGAAGCTCGGCGGCACGCTGACCGGCGAGCACGGCGTCGGGCTGCTCAAGCAGCGCTGGCTGGCGCTGGAGACCGGGCCGCTCGCCCAGGAGGTGCAGCGGGGCATCAAGGCGGTGTTCGACCCGCTGGGTCTGCTCAATCCGGGCAAGGCCATCTGAGCCTGCTCCGACCTGCACCTGTATCGCCGGGAAACGCTGACATCCGTCGTCAAAACATGAAAGATTTGGCACGCTCCGGGCAACGCACCAATCGTCACGCTGGTAGCGTTTTGCCCCAGCTGTCGATCTGTCATGTGTGGTCTTGGGGGTCCCGACGTGAATCAGTACCAGCCGTTGGCGGCGGACGACCCGCGGCGGCTGGGGGCGTACGACCTCGTCGCCCGGCTCGGGGAAGGCGGTCAGGGGGTCGTCTACCTCGGCAGGAGCGGATCCGGCGAGCAGGTCGCGGTCAAACTGCTGCATCACGCCTCCGTCGCCGATCCCGAGGCCCGAAGCCGGTTCCTCCGCGAGGTGGCCGTCGCGCAGCGGGTCGCCCGGTTCTGCACCGCTCCCGTGCTCAACGCCGACCTCGAAGGCAGCCGGCCGTACATCGTCAGCGAGTTCGTGCCCGGCCCGTCGCTGCGCGAGCTGGTCATCAACGAGGGCCCGCGCCGGGGGGCCGCCCTCGAACGGCTGGCGATCAGCACCGCGACCGCGCTGGCCGCGATCCACCGGGCCGGCATCCTGCACCGCGACTTCAAGCCCGCGAACGTGCTCATGGGCCCCGAGGGCCCGGTCGTGATCGACTTCGGCATCGCCCGCGCCCTGGACTCTCCCGGCGCGACCGCCACCGGCATGGCCATGGGGACGCCGTCCTACCTGGCGCCCGAGCAGCTGAGCGGCGCCGTGGTGTCGGAGGCGGCCGACGTGTTCGCCTGGGGCGTCACCATGGTGTACGCCGCCACCGGCAAGCCGGCCTTCGGCGCCGACTCCATCCCGGTGGTGATGCACCGGATCCTGCACGAGCCGCCGCAGCTCGGTGGGATGGAGGGGGCGCTCGCCGAGGTCGTCGAGGCGTCGCTGTCCAAGGATCCCGCGCAGCGGCCCACGGCGGACGAGCTGATCGTCCGCCTCACCGGCCAGCCCTTCCCCTCCACCGGCCTCGCCGGCGCCCAGCCCCTCCCCGCGCCGCCCGGCACGGGTTCTCAGCTCCCCGGCACGGCCCCCCAGCCCTTGGGCACGGGCCCCCAGCCGGTCGGCCCGGGGCAGCCCGGGGGTTCACAGCCTGTCGCCGGCGCTCAGCACGGCACCGGTGGCCCGCCGTGGCCGTACGCCCAGCCGAGCCAGCCGCCCGCACCCGGCGGCTCTCTGGCCTCGTGGATGCGTGCGGGGACCGATCCCCAGCCCGGCCAGGCAGGCTCCCTCGGCCACCCGGCCGCTGCGAACGGCCCGGCCGGCCCCATGCCCGCGGGCCCTCCCGCGCCCAGCGGCCCACACGCCGCCCCCGGAGTCCGGCCCGGCGCAGGCGGCCGGCAGCCCCACTTCGGCCCGGGCCCGGGCGGCCCCCAGATGCCCGGCCAGTCCCCGGCAGCACACCAGGCGCCTGGTGCCGGCCCCGCCGATCACCAACCATTCGGACAGGCCCCCGCCACACCTCCGACGCCCGGCCACGGACCCGCCGCACACCAGGCACCCGGCCACGGACCGGCTGACGCCCAAGGGCCCGGACAGCGGGCGGCGGCGCACCAGGTGGCCGGGTACGGGCCTGCTGACGGCCAAGGGCCCGGACAGCACCCCGCCGCGCACCAGGCACCCGGCCACGGGTCTGCCGACCGCCAAGGGCCCGGACAGGGGGCGGCGGCGCACCAGGTGGCGGGGTACGGGGCCGGTGCCGGTCAGGTGGGAGGCACGGGCCCCGCGGCCGGCCCGAAGCAGGGGGACCGCTCGGCGGCCAGGCAGCGGCGCACGCTGACGTTCGCCCTGTCGGGGGCCGCGGCGGCGGCCCTGCTGGTGGTGGTCGGAGCGGTCGTGGTGCAGGCCAACAGCAAAGCCGGGATCGTGCCCGTGGGAAACACCACCCAGACCACGGACGACGCCGGCGACGGGCAGCCCACGGACGCGCTGGGCGACGACCCGACCCCCGAGGTGCCGGACGCCGACACGATCCCCACGCCGAGCCTCGACGAGCCCACGAAGAGGAGGACCAAGGCGGTGGTCACCCCCCCGCCCAACCCGGTCACCGTCTACCAGACGAAGAAGCCCACCACCAAGAAGCCGACCCCCACCCCCACGCCCACGAAGACCAAGAAGCCGTCGGACATGGTCGATCCGGACGCCGAGCCCACGGAGGCTCCGACGGTGGGCCCGACCGTGCAGCTGACGAAGGCCCGCAAGCGGCCACCGGCCACCACGGTGACCGCGACCCCCAAGCCGAACCCGTACACCCCCGCCAAGGTCTGCGGCTCCGGCTACAAGGTGATCAACAAGCGGGCACTGGGCGACGGCGCGACCGTCTACCTGCTGTACAACACGACCGCGGGCAAGAACTGCGTGGTGACCATTTCTAAGCTGCTGTATCCGGGCAAGGTCCAGATGAACGCCATCCTCCAGGTCAAGGGCGGCTCCAGCGCCGGCGACCCGGGGAGGTTCAGTGCCTACGCGGGGCCGGTCCGGCTGGCGGCCAAGCAGAAGTGCGTCATCTGGGGCGGCTCGTGGGGCTCGCACTCCTGGAAGTCCGGCTGGAGCCACTGCACCTGACGACCCGCGTGTGTGACCGTCGCTGTTCTTGGTCGGTCCACTAATCGGGCACAACGCAACCTGCACATACGCGGTGAGGTCGTCGGTTAGAGGGGAAGCGCGGCCCCCAACCGTCGGATCACCTCGGCATCGCCGGCATCGCTGGGGCGGCCTGACGGCATATGCTCAGTGATGGCCGCTCCGACCACGTTGTTCAGACGCGAGACCAGATCGATCAGCCGTTGCGGCGGCACCCCGTCCGGTTCGGGATAGCCGATGGAGCCGAATTCCGCGGGGTCGAGCACGTCCAGATCGATGTGGACGTAGACCGGACCGGTGAGACCGACGAGCACCTCTTCGAGATCCTCGACGCCGTATCGCCGGATGCCTGCCTTCTCGATGTACTTGTGTTCCGCCGCGGCGCCCGCCCGTTCTCCGGCGATTATCACCTGCTCGGGCACCAACGGCTTCTTCGGAACAAGCGGTGCCGGTCCTTCGCCCAGCAGCGTACGCAGCACCATCCCGTGGAACGAGCCCGACCGCAAGGTCTGCGGAGTGTAGAGGTCGGGGTGCGCATCGATCCACAAGACCGTCAGTCGGTCCCCGTGCCGGTCGCGGGCGGCGATGATCGGTGCCAGATCGACTCCGCAGTCACCACCGGTGGTGACCACCACATCATCGATGTCGGCCAGGGCCTTCTGGGTCAGCCGCAGGTTTTCCACGAGCACGTCGAGCCCGCGTACCCCGGCATCGGGTTTGCCGCCCGTGTCGAGCACCGGCACCGTGACCCGGGCGTCGGCCGGCATCAGCTCGGCGGTCCGATGGGCGCCGGACGCGAGCCGCGGCGAATCGCCTAAGCCGGATCCTTGCCACTGTGGCACGCAGAGCACTGTCGTCATGCCCGGGGAGCATAGGTGCCGCGTGATCACACCGCAATCAGTTCCGAGCGTCGACGATCGTGCTTGCTCGATGTGCTCGACCGCGGCAGGTAAAGGGGGCAGGTGGAGCCAGGCGCCTCGTCCGTCGAGCCCGGGCGGCGTGATGTACCCACTCCGGGTCCAGCCTGCGCGCAGGAGGCGCGAGGGCCTTTCGCGTGCCGGGGGAGGGCGCGTAGGGTAGTTGACGTGATCGTCAAGTCTGAGGCGCTGACAGCTCGCGGGCGGCGGACCAGGGCCGCGCTGGTGCAGGCCGGGCGGGAGGCGTTCGACGAGCACGGGTACGAGGCCGCGCGCATCGACGACGTCTGCGCCAGGGCCGGGGTGTCGCACGGCACGTTCTACACCTACTTCGACTCCAAGGAGTCGCTGTTCGGTGAGGTCGCCGGGGCCGTGGTGGGCGAGATGTTCACCGCGAGCATCGTCGGGCCGGCCGCGCCCGGCGACCCGTACGCCCGGATCGAGGCGGCCAACCGGCTCTACCTTCGCGCCTGGGCGGCCAACTCACGGCTGGTCAGGATGCTGGAGCAGGCCGCCCTGACCGAGGACGGCTTTCGCGACCTGCTGCTGGAGCTGCGCGAGGTGTTCGTGCGCCGGGGCGCCGACGGGCTGCGCCGGCTACAGGAGCAGGGGCTGGCCGACCCCACCCTCGACCCCAGGCTCACCGCGATCATGCTCGGCGGCATGGTCGAGCACTTCGCGCACGTCTGGCTCGACCTGGGCGAGCGGGCCGACGAGCGGACGGCGGTCGACCTGCTGACCAAGCTCTGGGCGCGGGCCATCGGCTTGACGCCCACGTCAACCATGGAGGCGAGCCAGTGATCAGGAGCGACCTCGACCCCACCGCGCCCGGCCACCTCGAACGGCGGGCGGCGATGCTGGCCAAGCTGGCCGAGCTCGACGCCGAGCAGGCCAAGGCGGTCGCGGGCGGCGGTGAGAAATACGTCGAGCGGCACCGCGGGCGGGGCAAGCTGCTGGCCAGGGAGCGGATCGAGCTGCTCGTCGACCCCGACTCGCCGTTCCTGGAGCTGTCGCCGCTGGCGGCGTGGGGCAGCGACTTCCCGGTGGGCGCCAGCGTGGTCACCGGGATCGGCGTGGTCGAGGGCGTCGAGTGCCTGATCTCGGCGAGCGATCCCACGGTCCGGGGCGGCGCGTCCAACCCGTGGACGCTGAAGAAGTCGCTGCGGGCCGCCGACATCGCGCTGCGCAACCGCCTGCCGTTCATCAACCTGGTGGAGAGCGGCGGGGCGGACCTGCCGACGCAGAAGGAGATCTTCATCCCGGGCGGCCGGATCTTCCGTGACCTGACGCGGCTGTCGGCCGCCGGGATCCCCACGATCGCGCTCGTGTTCGGCAACTCCACCGCGGGCGGCGCGTACGTGCCCGGCATGAGCGACTACGTGGTGATGGTGCGCGAGCGGGCGAAGGTGTTCCTGGGCGGTCCACCGCTGGTCAAGATGGCGACCGGCGAGGAGTCCGACGACGAGTCGCTGGGCGGCGCCGAGATGCACGCGCGCACCAGTGGCCTGGCCGACTACCTGGCCCTGGACGAGCACGACGCGCTGCGGATCGGGCGGCGGATCGTGCGCTCGCTCAACTGGCGCAAGCGGGGCGCCGAGCCGCTGCCCGTGCGCGAGCCCGCCTACCCGGCGGAGGACCTGCTGGGCATCGTGCCCGAGGACCTGAAGATCCCGTTCGACCCACGCGAGGTGATCGCGCGGATCGTGGACGGGAGTGAGTTCGAGGAGTTCAAGCCGCTCTACGGCACCTCCCTGGTCACCGGGTGGGCCACCCTGCACGGCTATCCGGTGGGCATCCTGGCCAACGCCCGGGGCGTGCTGTTCAGCGAGGAGTCGCAGAAGGCGACCCAGTTCATCCAACTGGCCGGCCAGTCGCGCACGCCGCTGCTGTTCCTGCAGAACACGACGGGCTACATGGTCGGCAAGGAGTACGAGCAGGGCGGCATCATCAAGCACGGCGCGATGATGATCAACGCCGTGTCCAACTCGACGGTGCCGCACCTGACCGTGGTGATGGGCGCCTCGTACGGAGCGGGCAACTACGGGATGTGCGGGCGGGCCTACGATCCGCGCTTCCTGTTCAGCTGGCCCAGCGCGAAGTCGGCCGTGATGGGGCCCGCCCAGCTGGCCGGGGTGCTGTCGATCGTCGGGCGGGCCTCGGCCCAGGCCCGGGGGCAGGTCTACGACGAGGAGGCCGACGCGGCGATGCGGGCGATGGTGGAGGCGCAGATCGAGGCGGAGTCGCTGCCGTTCTTCCTGTCCGGGCGGCTCTATGACGACGGGGTGATCGATCCGCGCGACACCCGCACGGTGCTGGGGTTGTGCCTGTCGGCGATCAACAGCGCCCCGGTGCCGGAGGCGGCGGGATACGGGGTGTTCCGGCCGTGACCACTCCTCTCATGATCACTCCTCTCGTGATCACTCGCCTGCTGGTGGCCAACCGGGGAGAGATCGCCCGGCGGATCTTCCGCACCTGCCGGGCGCTCGGCATCGAGACCGTGGCCGTCCACTCCGACGCCGACGCCGCCGCGCCGCACGTGGCCGAGGCCGACTACGCGGTGCGCCTCGACGGGGTGCTGCCCGCCGAGACCTACCTCGACATCCCGAAGATCATGGCGGCCTGCCGGGCGTCCGGGGCCGGCGCCGTGCACCCGGGCTACGGGTTCCTGTCGGAGAATCCCGCCTTCGCCCAGGAGGTGCTGGACGCGGGGCTGGTGTGGGTGGGGCCGCCGCCCGCGGCGATCGCCGCGATGGGCTCGAAGATCGAGGCGAAGCGGCTGATGGGCGAGGCCGGTGTGCCCGTCCTGCCGTCGCTGGCGCTGGAGGAGCCGCTCGCCGCGCCGGCCTGGGAGTATCCCGTGCTGGTGAAGGCGTCCGCCGGCGGCGGCGGGCGGGGGATGCGCGTGGTCCGGGCCGCTGCCGAGCTCGAACGGGAGGTCGCGTCCGCGCGGCGCGAGGCCATGGCCGCGTTCGGCGACGGGTCGGTGTTCGTGGAGCCGCTGCTGGAACGGGCCCGGCACGTGGAGGTGCAGATCCTCGCCGACCGGCACGGGCACGTGTGGGCGCTCGGCGAGCGGGAGTGCAGCATCCAGCGCCGGCACCAGAAGGTCGTGGAGGAGTGCCCCTCGCCGGGGATCGGCGAGGCGACGCGGGCCGTGCTGCTGGAGGCCGCGGTCAGGGCCGCCCGGACGATCGGGTACGTGGGCGCCGGAACCGTGGAGTTCCTGGTGCGGGGCGATCGGGTGGCGTTCCTGGAGATGAACACCCGGCTCCAGGTGGAGCATCCCGTCACCGAGCTCGTCTACGGAGTCGACCTCGTCCGGCTGCAACTGGAGATCGCCGAGGGGGCCGCGCTGCCCGCCGGGCCGCCGGCGCCGCGCGGGCACGCGATCGAGGCGCGGCTCTACGCGGAGGACCGCGACTACCTGCCGCAGACGGGGGTGCTGCGGCGCTTCGAGATCCCGGGTGACGTCCGCGTCGACTCCGGGGTGGAGTCGGGCTCGGTGGTCTCGCCGTACTACGACGCGATGCTGGCCAAGGTCATCGCGTACGGGGCCGGCCGCGACGAGGCGACGAGGAAACTGGCGACGGCGCTGCGGCGGGCCAAGCTGCACGGGGTCACCACGAACCGCGAGCTGCTGCTGGACATCCTGGACAGCCGCGCGTTCCGGGCGGGCGACACGCACACCGGGTTCCTCGACGAGCACCGAGCCGGGCCGGGCGAACCCGGCGAACCGGCCGAGCTGCCCGTCCTGGCCGCCGCGCTCGCCATGGCCGCCGCCAACCGGCGCCGGGCCGGGGTGCTGGGCAGCCTGCCCGGCGGCTGGCGCAACGTCCGGTCGCAGCCGCAGCGGGCCCGGTTCGAAGAGGCCGAGGTCGCCTACCAGCCGCTTCCCGCCGGCGTCACGGTCGTCACCGCCGAGCCCCATCGGGTCGTTCTGGAGCGCGACGGTGTCAGGCACTCCTTCGACGTCGCCACGTACGACAACGTGTGCGACGACGCGTACGTCGACAAGGTGTACGTCGACTCGGCCGCCGGGGCCGTCGAGCTGACCCCGGTGCCGAGGCTGCCCGAGCCGGTCGAGCACGTGGCCCCCGGATCCCTGCTCGCCCCCATGCCCGGTAGCGTGCTGCGCGTCGAGGTCGCGCGGGGTGACCGCGTCGTCAAGGGGCAGCCGGTGCTCGTGCTCGAGGCGATGAAGATGGAGCATCAGATCACCGCGCCGGCCGGCGGCATCGTCTCTGACGTGCCCGTGGAGAAGGGCCGGCAGGTCGAGGCGGGAGAGGTGCTGGCGATCATCCAGGAGAGGGACTCATGACACGGCTGGTGCACAGGGAGCTCGCGAACGGCGTCGCGACGATCACGCTCGACTCGCCGCCCAACCGCAACGCGCTGTCCGTGCGGCTGCTGAGCGACCTGAAGGACCGGCTCGACTGGGCGCTGGCCGAGCCCGAGGCGCGGGTCATCGTGCTGACCGGCACCGGCCGGGTCTTCTGCTCCGGCGCCGACCTGAAGGAGCAGCGGGCCGATCCGGCCTCGGGCGCCGCGCGGGCGCCGGTGACCGGGTCGTTCCCGGAGATCCTCGCGCTCATCTGGGAGAGCCCGAAGCCGGTCGTCTGCCGGCTCAACGGCACGGCCAGGGCGGGCGGGCTCGGCCTGGTCGCCGCGTGCGACCTGTCGATCGCGCCGCTGACCGCCTCGTTCGCGTTCACCGAGGTACGCCTGGGCGTCGTGCCCGCGATCATCGCCGTGCCGGTGCTGCGCAGGCTGGACTCCAGGGCGGCGGCCGAATACTTCCTGACCGGCGAGGTGTTCGACGCCGCCAGGGCCGCGGAGATCGGGCTGCTGACGCGGGCCGTGCCCGAGGAGGAGCTCGACGCGACGGTCGCGCGCTACGCCGAGATGCTGGCCAAGGGCGGCCCTGAGGCGCTCGCCATCACCAAACGGCTGCTCAGGGACCTTCCGGAGGTGCCTTTCGAGGAGGGGCTGCGGCAGATGGCGGAGCTGTCGGCCGAGCGCTTCACCTCCGAGGAGGGCCAGGAGGGCATCGCGGCCTTCATGCAGAAGCGTCCCCCGAAATGGGTTCCGCCCGCCCTGTGAGGAGCAGCCATGTCCACCATCGCCGGCGCTGGGGAAGCGGCTCGGACGCCGTTGCGCATCGCCAACTGCAGCGGCTTCTACGGTGACCGGCTGTCGGCCGCGCGCGAGCAGGTCGAGGGCGGCCCGATCGACGTGCTCACCGGCGACTGGCTGGCCGAGCTGACCATGCTCATCCTGGCCGGCAACCGCCTCAAGGGACGTCCCGGCTACGCGACGACGTTCCTGAGGCAGCTCGAAGACGTCCTGGGGACGTGTCTCGACCGAGGCGTCAAGATCGTGACCAACGCCGGCGGGCTCGATCCGGCCGGATGCGCGGAGGCCGTCCACGAGCTGGCCGCCAGGCTGGGCCTGTCGCCGAGGGTCGCCCACGTGATGGGCGACGACCTCACCGGCCGCGACCTCGACCTGGTCAACGCCGACACCGGCGAGCGGCTGGACGGCACCCCGCTCACCGCCAACGCCTACCTGGGGGGCCGTCCGATCGCGACCGCCCTGTCGGCGGGCGCCGACGTCGTGGTGACCGGCCGCGTGACCGACGCCGCCCTGGTGACGGGCCCCGGCATCTGGTGGTACGGCTGGCAGCCCGGCGACCTCGACGCCCTGGCCGGCTCGGTGGTGGCGGGCCACGTCATCGAGTGCGGCTGCCAGGCGACGGGCGGCAACTACGCCTTCTTCCAGGACGTCCCCGATCTCGCCCACTGCGGCTTCCCCATCGCCGAGCTGCACGCCGACGGCTCCTCGGTCATCACCAAGCATCCGGGCACCGGCGGCCTGGTCTCGACCGGCACGGTCACGGCCCAGCTGATGTACGAGATCGCCGGGCCGCGCTACCCCGGCCCGGACGTGGTGGCCAGGTTCGACACGATCACCCTGTCCGACGACGGGCCCGACCGCGTCCGCGTCTCCGGCGCGCGCGGCGAGCCGCCGCCCGGCACGCTCAAGGTCGCGGTCAACTACCTGGGCGGCTACCGCAACACGATGACCCTGGTGCTCACCGGCCTCGACATCCCGGCCAAGGCCCGGCTGGCCGAGGAGGCCGTCTGGGCCAGGGTGCCACGCGACTCCTTCGACCAGGTCGACGTCACGCTCAGCGACTCGGGGCTGCTGCGGATCACCGTGATGGACTCCGACCGGCGCCGCGCCGGTCGTGCCTTCTCCTCCGCCGTGGTGGAGACGGGGCTGGCGAGCTATCCGGGCTTCTACGGCCTCACCCCGCCGGGCGACGCGTCACCGTACGGCGTCTACTGGCCGGTGCTGGTGCCGGCGGGCGAGGTCGAGCCGGAGGTCTTCCTGGACGGCGAGCGGCTCCCCGCCTCCGCCCCGGACCCCGCCGCTGTCTCCTCCATCGCTGTCTCCTCCGCCGGGGTCCCCGGCCGCCCGGAGGAAGGGCCGCGGGACACGCCGGCTCCGAACCCGCCGGCCGGCCGCACCCTCGACGTGCCGCCCGGCCAGACCGTCGGCATCCCGCGTGGCCGTACCGTCGAGGTGCCGCTGGGGCGCGTCGTGGGGGCCCGCTCGGGCGACAAGGGCGGCAACGCCAACCTGGGGGTCTGGGTGCGCACGACCGAGCAATACACCTGGCTGGCCGGTCACCTCACCGCCGGCCGCCTGCGGGAGCTGCTGCCCTCCCTGGCCGGTCACCGCATTGACCGCTTCGAGTTCCCCAACCTCAACGCCCTGAACTTCGTCGTCCACGGCCTCCTCGGCCGGGGCGTGGCGGCCAGCCCGCGGATGGACCCGCAGGCCAAGGCTCTGGGCGAGGAGCTGCGCGCCCAGCCCGTCGCGGTGCCCGAGGAACTGCTGCCGTAGCGGCGGCCGTACCAGCATAAATCGGTTTGAGCGGGCCGGTGGATGCAGCAGGATGGCGCGCATGGACATACGGCGTCTCACCCCTGATGACCTGGACGATTGCACCCGCCTGGCCAAGGATCGCGACTGGCCGCCCGAGCGGCACAAGTGGGCGCTGCTGTTCGAGGTCGGCGAGGTCTACGGCATCGACGCGGCCGACGGCGACGGGCTGGCCGCGACCAACATCCTGACCCGCTACGGCGACGACCACGCTGTGATCAGCATGGTGCTGACCGCCTCCCGCTACGCCCGCCGGGGGCTGGGCCGCGCGCTGATGGAGCACGTGCTGGAGCGGGCGGGCGACCGGACGGTCTCGCTGCACGCGACCGAGAACGGCCGCCCCCTGTACGAACGGCTCGGCTTCCGCACGGTGGGCCGGGTCGCCAAGCACACCGGCGTGTTCCGGGGCGAGCCGTCGGGCGCGACGCGGCCCGCCACCGAGGACGACCTCGGCGAGATCCTGGCGCTCGACGCCGAGGTGTTCGGCACCGACCGGTCGCGGCTGCTGCGCCGGATGTTCGGCTTCGGGGAGCAGGTACGGATCGCCGACGGCGGTTTCGGGCACTGCTGGCGCAACGACGACAGCGTGGTCATCGGCCCCGTCGTGGCCCGCGACGAGGAGACCGCCCGGGCGCTGATCGGCGATCTGGCGCTGCACGCCGGCGGGCCGGTGCGCATGGACCTCGATCTGGCCCAGGAGGAGCTGGTCGGGTGGGCCGGTCGGCACGGCATGGGCGACCCGTGGCAGGTCTCGCTCATGGTCCGCGCCGGCGACCTGCCCGGCGACCGGGCCCGCCAGTTCCTGCCGTTCATGCAGGCTCTGGGTTGACCACGTCGGCGCGGCTCTCGTAGGGTCGCGACCAGAATATGATTCGGTCCTGAAGGGCGACCATGACCTCCACCCACATCGACGTCAACGCCATCGACTTCGACGGGCTCGGCGCGTGGATGGACGCTCAGGGCCTGCCCGGCGGCCCGATCACCGGCACGGTCCCGGTCGCGGGCGGCACCCAGAACGTCATGGTCCGTTTCGAGCGCGGCGGCAGCCCCTACATCCTGCGCAGGCCCCCTCAGCACGCCCGGCGGAAGAGCAACGAGGTGCTGCGCCGCGAGGCGCGCCTGCTCGCGGCGTTGCACGGCACGAGGGTGCCCGCGCCGCGGCTGGTGGCCGCGCAGACCGAGCACGAGCCGGTCTTCTACCTGATGGAGCCGGTCGAGGGGTTCAACCCCTCGCTCGGGCTGCCGGAGCCGCACGCCGCCGACCCGGCCATCCGGCACCGGATGGGGCTGGAGGCCGCGGCGGCGCTGGCCGAGCTGGGCCGGATCGACCCCGCCGTGCTGCCCGGCTTCGGGCGGCCGGAGGGTTTCCTCGAACGGCAGGTGCCGCGCTGGCTGGGCGAGCTCGACTCCTACGCCCGGCTCGACGGCTATCCCGGCCCCGACATCCCGCACCTGGCCGAGACCGCCGCCTGGCTGGAGCGCCACCGCCCCGCGACGTTCACGCCGGGCGTCATGCACGGCGACTACCACTTCGCCAACCTGATGTTCGCCCACGACAGCCCCCGGGTGGCGGCGATCGTCGACTGGGAGATGGCCACGATCGGCGATCCGCTGCTCGACCTCGGCTGGCTGCTGGCCACGTGGCCGGCCAACGACGGCCACGTGCCGGGGCTGCCGTCACCCCGGGAGATGGTCGAGTGCTACGGCGCGCTGTCGGAGCGCGACCTGTCCGCCGTCGACTGGTACGCCGTCCTGGCCTGCTTCAAGCTCGGCATCGTCCTGGAGGGCACCCACGCGCGCGCCTTCGCCGGCCAGGCACCCAAGGAGATCGGCGACCTGCTGCACGCCACCACGCTGACCCTCTTCGCCCGCGCCCGGCAGATCATCGACGGGCTGCTCGACCGGACCTGACCGCACGGGGGCCCGTACAGGGCGGCCCACCCGGACCAGCAAATTCCAGAAACTCACGATATATGCCGATTTTTCATGAAACGATCACGTATGACCTGAAAAGCCGTACAATTGCGCGCAATTGCAGTTAACCTCGGGGAAGGATTGTCCATGCGCATGCGGTTCCTCGGCTCCACATCGGAGGCGGGCGCCTGCCCCACCCTGTACGAGACCGACCGCGGCACCATCGTCGTACAGGGCCTTCAGCTCACCGATCCTCAGGCGCTCGCGGATCTGCGCGACGTGCTCGACGGCGAGACCGCGGTCGAAGTCCCCCGCGAGCTCATCACCGAGATCGCCCGCCGGGTCCTGCCCGACGGCTCGGCGACCGATCGGCCGAGCTCCCTCTCCGCACCTACCGCGACCGCTTAATCACAATTGCGCGACTGCCCCTGGCATGATCGCCCCAAGCGGGTCTAGCCTCTTGGCGCGTGACGTCCTTTCAGCAGGCGCGCATCGACCTCGGCAGCCAGCTCCGGCAGCTGCGCGAGACCGCCCACCTGTCCGGCAAGGAGCTGGCCGAGAGGTTGCGCTGGCAACCCTCCAAGGTTTCCCGGCTCGAGAATGCCAGGCAGACACCGACCGAAGACGACGTCGTCGTGTGGGCGCAGGCCGTACATGCCGCTCCCGAGACGACGGACGAACTGATCAGACAGGCGATCGCGCTGCTGGAGCGGCACGACGGCTGGAAGCAACGCCACCGCAGCGGCCTGGCCGCCATCCAGGAGGACATCCGAGACCTCGAGTCGAAGACCAAGCTCTTCAGGGTGTTCGAGCCCAACATCGTGGTCGGGCTGCTGCAGACGGCGGAGTACGCCGGGCACGTGTTCCGCAAGGTGAAGCGCCTCTACAGCGCGCCCGACCAGATCGACACCGCGGTCCGGATCCGGATGCAGCGGCAGGAGATCCTCTACGACCGCAACCGCTCGTTCAGGTTCGTCGTGCACGAGTCGGCCCTGCGCACCCGGCTGACCCCGCCCGACGTCATGCAGGGCCAGTTCGACCGGCTGCTCGCGGTCAGCACCTTGCCCAACGTGGAGTTCGGGGTCATCCCGTTCGGCGCGGAGCTGCCGGCCTCGCCGATCAACGGGTTCTGGATCTTCAACGAGGCCCTGGTCATCGTCGGGACCATGACGAAGGACCTGCTCCTGCGAGATCCCGACGACATCGCCTTCTACGCGCGGGCCTTCGACGACTACGCGAAAGCGGCAGAGTTCGACGAAGCGGGAAGGGATGTCATCATCCGCATTCTTGACGAATACCGGAAACAAACACCACATTAATCCTCGCAATTGCTTGCCCGTCGCCGCAAGATCGTGCAATTCTGTCGCGGGAGACGTTGCGGAGGTGACGCATGATGCTTGACACCGCGCTCAGCCTCGAGCGGTTCGCGTGGTATGCCGGTCGTCACGCTGACCTGTCGGTCCAGAGCATCGCCCTGGCCAGCGAGCCCGCCTACGTGTCGGTGCGCAACAGGTTCTCCGCCACCCTGATCGAGAGCGTCACCTGCTCCGAGGACGGCAGCTTCGTCACCTCGTGGGGCTACCGCCTCGGCACCGTCGACGACGTCGAGGGCGCCGCCGCGCGGCTCGCCTTCCTCCTCGCCGCCCTGCCCGCCTGACCTCTGCTCTCAGGACGACCGTCTCAGGTGCCTGCCGTGGGGCCTGCCGTCTCAGGGGCCTGCCGTCTCAGGGGCCTGCCGTCTCAGGGGCCCTGCGCGAAGACGCTCACCGGGATGCCGGCCTCCCTGGCCGCGGCCGTGCGGGCGTGGGCGAGCAGCCGGGCGCCCGACAGGACGTCGGGATGCAGGGTGTAGCGGATGACCAGGCCGTCGAGCATGGCGTCGATCCGCTCGGCCGCGCCCTCCGGGTCGTCGCAGGCGAACTCGCCGGAGCGAGTGCCGTCGGCCAGCACCCGGCTCAGCGCCGTCAGCCAGGTCGCCTCCAGCTCCAGCATGATCTGGTTGACCGCTGGCTCGCGCAGGGCGGTGTTCCAGGCGTCGATCCAGAGGAGCCAGCTCTGGTCGGATCTCGACTCGGGGATGTAGTAACGCAGCACCCTGTCGAGGCGCTCGACCGCCGTGCCCGGGCCCTCGACCAGCTCGTCGAGCTTGGCGCTCTCGAGGTCGAGGGCGGCCCGGAGCATGGCGGTGATCAGCTCGTCCTTGGTGGCGAAGTGGTAGTGGACGAGGCCGCCGCTGACGTTGATGGACTTGGCGATGTCGGCGATCCGGGTGTTGGCCAGACCTCGTTCGAGGACCACCCTGCGAGTGGCCTCCAACAGCTCCGCCCTGCGCTGGTCAGCCTGCTCGGCCCGGCTCGTACTCCGCACCGGGCAAGCCTATCCGTCCCCGGCGGCCCACCTCGAACGTCGCGGCCCGCTGCATAGCGGGCTTTCCGCACCTCCGGGGTGTCCTGCCCGGGGGCCGGGTGGGGATGGCGGTCATCGGGCCGTCCTGCGGTTCGGGTGAAAGACCCACACGCGCAGCAGCAGGAAGCGCACCAGCGTGGCGCACGCGTTGGCGATGACGACGGCGACCAGTTGCACCTCGTGCGAGACACCGTCGGGCAGCAGTGCCAGCCCGCCGGTGGTGAGCACCAGCCCGACGAGGAACGCGATCAGCCCTTCGACCTGGTGCCGCAGCGCCCCCGCCGGACCGGTCACGCCGAAGGTGAAGCGGCGGTTCGCGGCGGTGTTGGCCACGGCCGTGACGAGCAGCGCGACCGCGTTCGCGGCGAGCACCGGGGTCATCTCCCGCAGCAGCGAGAACAGCAGCAGGTAGGCGGCGGTGCTGATCACCCCCACGATCGCGAACCTGGGCAGCTGCCGGGCCATGCCGCGCGGCAGCCGGGCCTCGCGCACGTGGACGGGCATCGGGAGGCTGGCGGCGCCGGACAGCGTCCGGCGGGCCACCCTGGCCAGGCCGCGCAGGTCGTCCAGGGCGGTCCGCACGATGTCGACGCGGCTGTCCGGATCGTCCACCCAGTCGACGGGCACCTCGTGGATGCGCAGCCCGTGGCGTTCGGCGAGCAGCAGCAGCTCGGTGTCGAAGAACCACTCCTCGTCCTCCACGGCGGGCAGCAGCGCCCGCGCGATCTCGGTGCGCACGGCCTTGAACCCGCACTGCGCGTCGGAGAACCGCGCGCCCATCAGGGAGCGGAGCAGCAGGTTGTACGAGCGGGAGATGAACTCGCGCTTGGGGCCGCGCACCACCCGCGACGCCCTGGACAGCCGGGTGCCGATCGCCAGGTCGCTGTGGCCCGACAGCAGCGGCGCGACCAACGGCAGGAACGCGTCGAGATCGGTGGACAGATCGACGTCCATGTAGCTGACGACGTCGGCGTCACTGGCCGACCAGACCCGGCGCAGCGCCCTGCCCCTTCCCTTGGCGTCGAGATGCACGGCTCGCACGTGCGTCAACTCGGCCGCCAGCTCCCCGGCGAGCCGCCAGGTGTCGTCGGTGCTGGCGTTGTCCGCGATCGTGATCCGGAAGCCGTAAGGGAACGTGCTGGTGAGGTAGGCGTGCAGCCGGACGACGCTCTCGCGCAGGGCCCGTTGCTCGTTGTGAACCGGGACGACCACCTCGACCAGGCGCGTCTTGACCGATGCTTCCATGCCCCCAGCTCACGTCCCAGGTTTAAACGGACTTATCCGATTATGAGCGTGAGGTGAGAGTCCCCGGTAGCTTGATCGTCGCGATCACGCCGCCGCCGGGGGCGTTGGCGAGCCGCGCGTCTCCCCCGGCCTCGGCCACGGCCTGCGCCACGATCGCCAGGCCCAGCCCCGAGCCGGGCAGGCCACGAGCCGACGACGACCGCCAGAAGCGCTCGAAGACGTGCGGCAGGTCCTCCTCGGGGATGCCCGGCCCTTGGTCGCGGACGGTCAGCACGCCGCCGCGCAGGGCCACCTCGACCTGGCCCGGGCCGAACTTGGCGGCGTTGTCGATGAGGTTGAGCACCGCCCGTTCGAGGGAGGCGGCGTTGCCGACCACGTACCAGGGCTGGAGGTCGGTGGTGACCTCGGCGCCGCGCAGCCTGGCCCGCCCGACGGCGGCCGTGACCACGTCGTGCAGGGCCAGCTCGACGTGCGGCTCGTGGTCGGTGTCGCCCCGGGCCAGTTGCAGCAGGTCGCCGACGAGCGTGGACAGCTCGGCGAACTGGGCCTTCACGTTGACCAGCAGCCGCTCCTTGGCTCCGGGATCGAGCCGCCGGCCGGTCTGCTCGCTGCGCAGCAGCAGGTCGATGTTGGTGCGCAGGGTGGTGAGGGGCGTGCGCAGCTCGTGCCCGGCGTCGGCGACGAGCTGCTGCTGCCGGTCACGCGACCCGGCCAGCGCGGCGGTCATGGCGTTGAAGGAGGAGCCGAGGCGGGCGATCTCGTCGGTGCCCTCGACCGGGATGCGGATGTCGAGGTCCTCGGTCTGGGCGATGTGCTCGACGGCCTTGGTCAGGCGGCCGACGGGCGCCAGGGCGGCCCGCGAGACGGCCATCCCGGCCCACGCCGCCCCGAGCACTCCCAGTGCCGCGACGGCGCCCAGCGCGATGGCGAGGTTACGCATCGTGCGCTGGACGTGGTAGAGCGGCCTGGCCTCCATGACGGCGACGCCCGGCTCGAAGTTCACCGTCACCACCCGGACCGCCCGGCCGCCCGTTGTGCGGCCGTCACGGTAGACCGGCTCCGCTCGATCGGTGGTGAGCCTCTTGTCCGGCTCGGTCACCACGATCGGCGGACCCAGCGAACATGTGCTGCCATCGGCGTAGAGCAGCGTGGCGTACCCGAAGAAATCGGAGGTGCCCTGGGGCGTGCAGTGCTCCTTCAGCCACCTCTGGTCACCCGGCCCCTCCGGCTCCATGATCGTCTGGTCCAGCTGGCTGATCAGCTGGCGTTCGACGATCAGCCACGACAGCCCGGCGCAGACGGCGATGGCGACCGCGACGGCGATCGTGACCAGGAGGGTCAGCCGGGAGCGCAGGCTGCCGCGTCTCACGGCGCCGCCCGCAACACGTAGCCGACCCCGCGGACCGTGTGGATCAACCGCGGCTCGCCGCCGGCCTCGGTCTTGCGCCGCAGGTACATCACGTACACGTCGAGCGAGTTGGACGTCGGCTCGAAGTCGAACCCCCAGACCTCGCCGAGGATCTGATCACGCGTCAGCACCTGGCGCGGGTGCGCCAGGAACAACTCCAGCAGCAGGTACTCGGTCCGGGTCAGGTCGAGCGGCCGGTCGCCGCGGGTGACCTCCCGGGTGGCCGGGTCCATGCGCAGGTCGCCGTAGGACAGCACGTTCGCCGGGACGCCCGTGCCGAGCGCGCCCCGCCGCAGCAGCGCGCGCACCCTGGCCAGCAGCTCGTCCAGCTCGAACGGCTTGACCAGGTAGTCGTCGGCGCCCGCGTCGAGGCCCGAGACCCGGTCGCCGACGGCGTCGCGGGCCGTCAGCATGAGCACCGGCACGTGGTTGCCCATCGCGCGGAGCCGGCGGCAGGCGGTCAGCCCGTCGAGCCTGGGCATCATGACGTCGAGCAGCACCGCGTCGTAGCTCTCGCCCGCCAGCCGCTCCAGCGCCGCCTGCCCGTCGTTGGCCGTGACGACCCGGTAGCCCTCGAACTCCAGGCTCGACTGGAGCGCCTCGCGCAGCGCGGGCTCGTCGTCCACCACCAGCAATCGCGCCGACTCGCTCATGCCCACAAACCTAAGGGGCCCTCATGAGAACCCCATGAAGGCTTGGTGATGTCATTCGCGCATCCGCATCGCGGCATCCATCAGGCCAGCAGCGCCATGGCCGCGTTGTGGCCGGGGATGCCGCTGACGCCGCCGCCCCTGTGGGCGCCGGCCCCGCACAGCAGGATCCGCTCGTGCTCGGTCTCCACGCCCCAGCCGCCTCCGTCCGCGTACGGCCAGCTGAGGTCGCGGTGGAAGATGTGGCCGCCGGGGAGCCCGGCCTCGTTCTCCAGGTCGACCGGGGTCTTGGCCTCGACGCACAGGCTGCCGTCGGGTGCGCGCAGGAGGCAGTCCTCGATGGGCTCGGCCAGGACCCGGTTGACGGAGTCGAGGGTGGCGCGCAGGGCGTCGGCACGCGCCTCCTCCGGATTCTCCCGGAAGAGGCGGGCGGGCATGTGCAGGCCGAACAGCGTCATCGTCTCGGCCCGGCCCCGCAGCTCGGGGCCGAGGATGGACGGGTCGGTCAGCGAGTGGCAGTAGACCTCGGCGGGCGGCAGCTCGGGGATCCGGCCGGCCGCCGCCTGCGCGTAGGCGCGGGCCAGCTGGTCGCGGCTCTCGTTGATGTGGAACGTCCCGCTGAACGCGGCCCGCGGGTCCACCGTGGCGTCCTTGAGCCGGGGCAGCCTGGTCAGCACCATGTTGACCTTCAGCTGCGCGCCCTCGGGCGTGCTCTCCGGCCTGCCGAGCACCCGGTCGAGCACCGCGGGCGGCAGGTTGACCAGCACGTGGCCGCCCGTGACCGTGTGCTCGCCGTCCTCCGCCCGGAACGTCACCTCGCCGGAGGGTGAGATGCCGATGATCTCGGCTCCGGTCCTGATCTCGGCCCCGGCCTGCCGGGCGGCGGCCTCCAGCGCCCCGGAGACGGCGCCCATGCCGCCCACCGGCACGTTCCACTCGCCGGTGCCGTCGCCGATCACGTGGTAGAGGAAACACCGGTTGGCCAGCAGGTCGGTGGCGGGGTCGGCGAACGTGCCGATCAGCGCGTCGGTCAGCACCACGCCGCGCACCGTGTCGTCGCCGAACCGCTCGTCCACCGTCCGGCCGATGGGCCGCCGGAAGAGGTCGCGCCACGCCTCGGCGCCCACCAGCCGCTCGATCTCGCCGGCGCTCCTCAGGGGTTCGAGCAGCGTGGGCGCCAGCGTCCGCGCCACCTCGCCGGCCATGGCGTAGAAGTCCCGCCACGCCTTGTGGTCGGCCTCTCCTCCGGTGACCTCCCTGAACGAGGCCGCCGTCCTGGCCTCGTCGCCGTTGTCGACGAGCAGCCCCGTGCCGCCCGTGGGCGTGTAGGAGGCGTAGCGGCGGCGGCGCAGCTCCAGGTCGAGGCCCAGGTCGCGGACGATCTTCGTCGGCAGCAGGCTGACCAGGTAGGAGTAGCGCGACAGCCGCACGTCCACGCCGGGGAAGGCTCGGGCGGAGATCGCCAGGCCACCGGCGTGGTCCAGCCGTTCCAGCACCAGCACCCGCCGCCCCGCGCTCGCCAGGTAGGCCGCGGCGACCAGCCCGTTGTGCCCGCCACCGGCAACGACGATGTCATATCTGCCCATGTCGGCACCATACGGCCCAGAGCACATCAACCGTCAAACGCGAACCGCCGGGTTCACGGACGGCTGGCGATGGCGAGCAGGGTCGCGGCGGGGCCGGCGAGGGCACGGCCCCGCCGCCAGACCGCGCGCAGATTCCGCACGAGGTTGAGCCCGGCCAGCGGCACCTCCACCAGCCGCCCCGTGGCCAGCTCCGCCTCGACGGCGTAGCCGCTGAGCACCGCGGGCGCCGATCCCGCCTGCGCCGCGCCCTTGACCGCCGAGTTGGACCCCAGCTCCAGGCGCGGGCTGGCCTGGCGCAACCCCTTGAACGCCACGTCGAGGGTCTCCCGCGTGCCCGACCCCGGCTCGCGGACGACGAGCGGGGTGGCCGCCAGCTCGGGCCCCCTGAGCACGGTACGGCGACGCGTCCAGGGATGCCCCGGAGCAACCACGACCACCAGCCGGTCGGTGCCCACCACCCGGCCGGCCAGCCCGTCGGGCACGTTCGGCCCCTCGACGAAGCCCAGTTCGACCTCCTCGGCCAGCACCCGCCCGGCGACGTCGGCGGAGTTGACCACGTCCAGCCCCACCTGGACCTCGGGGTCGCGGTCCTGCAACTCACCCAGCCAGCGCGGCATCAGATACTCGGCCACCGTCATGCTCGACGCGACCCGCAGATGGGCGGCCCCGCTGTGCCGTACGGCCTGCGCGGCCCGCATGAGCTCCCGGGCCGCGGCGAGCACCTGCGTGGCCCAGTCCGCCACCATCCTGCCCTCGATGGTGAGGGTGGAGCCGCGCGGAGTCCGCTCCAGCAGCGGCAGGCCGAGCCGGCGCTCCAGCTGCGCGACCCGCTTGCTGGCCGACGGCTGCGCGATGCCCGCCGCCCTGGCCGCCCGTCCCAGGCTGCCCAGCTCGCCCACGTCGACCAGGAGCTGGAGCGAGTCCAGATCGGGCAGTTCACTCATAGCCTCAGGCTATGGCCTACCAGGCAACGCGGGGCTACCGGAGCCGCCCGGTGTTCCGAAGACTCGGAGGCATGCCCTTCGCCGATCGCCTGCCCGGTGTCGTCGCGGCCCTGGCGGCGGTGGTGCTCGCCCTGGTCGCGAACCGTTTCGTGCCCGCGCTCAGCCCGGCCATGGTCGCGGTCGTCACCGGCGCCCTCGTGGCCAACCTGTGGGGGATCGACGAACGGCTCCTGCCCGGCCTGCGGTTCGTCGCCAGACGGGTGCTGCGGGTCGCGATCGTCCTGCTCGGGCTGCAGATCTCGGTGCCGCAGGTGCTCGCGCTGGGCTGGCAGGCACCGGCGATCGCGGCGGTCGCGACCGGCGTCACCTTCACCCTCACCCCGCTGGCCGGCCGCCGCCTCGGCCTTCCTCCGGGCACGTCGCTGCTCGTCGCCGCCGGGGTGTCGATCTGCGGCGCCGCGGCCGTCGCCGCCATGCGCCAGAGCGCCGCCGCCACCGACGACGACGCGGCCGGCGCGCTCAGCGTCGTGGTCCTGTACGGCAGCGCGGCCATCCTGGTGGTCCCGCTGGCGGCGGCCTGGCTCGGGCTGTCGAACCCGCAACTGGGAGTGTGGACGGGCGCGGCGGTCCACGAGGTCGCCCAGGTGGCCGCGATCGGCTCCGCCACCGGTGTCCTCGCCACGGCGATCACGGTCAAACTCGGCCGCGTCATCCTCCTGGCCCCGATCATCGCCCTCACCACCATGCGCCGGCGCCGCTCCCCCGCCCACGTCGCGACGTGGAGCGGTCCGGAGAGGGACCCCGGGAGCGCTCCAGCGGGACGCCGGTGGAGCGGTCCGGCGGCGCGGGCGCCGGTGGTGCCCCTGTTCGTGGCCGGGTTCCTGGCGATGGTCGCGCTGCGCGGCACCGGCCTGGTGCCGTCGCTGGTCACGGAGGTCGTGCCGGAGGTGACGAACATCCTGATGGCCGCCGCGCTGTTCGCCCTGGGCACCGGGATCGACGCCCGCAAACTGGTCAGGGCCGGGCGCGTGATGGTGCTCGGCGCGATCGCCACCGGATTCGTCACCACCGTCTCACTGACGGGTGTCATGATCCTGATGTGAACGCGCGGACGGGCGGCTCACAGGGCACACAGTGTGCCCATTTCGGCACAAAATCCGTGAAATACACTGAAGCGCGCGTTCTACCTGATTTCACATCAGATCACACAAGGAGCACCGGACTCACCATGCCCAGCACCGCAGACCCCATCCTCCAGCAGTCCGACGAGGTGGCCGAGGCCCTGGCCGCGGGCGCCGCCGTGGTGGCGCTGGAGTCCACGATCATCTCGCACGGCCTGCCGCAGCCTCGCAACCTGGAGGTCGCCAGGGAGCTGGAGGGGATCGTCCGGGAGGCGGGCGCCGTGCCGGCCACGATCGCGGTGCTGGACGGCGTCGCCCGCGTCGGGCTGAACGAGGTGGAGCTGGAACGCGTCGCGACCGAGTCGGGCCTGCGCAAGCTGGGCCAGCGCGACCTGCCCGTGGCGGCGGCGCTGAAGGCGAGCGGCGCGACCACCGTGTCGGCGACCTCGTTCCTGGCCGCCCGGGCGGGCATCCGGGTCTTCGCCACGGGCGGGCTCGGCGGCGTGCACCGCGGCTGGACACAGGACCAGGACGAGTCGGCCGACCTGGACACCCTGGCCCGCACCCGGATCACCGTGGTCTGCGCCGGCGTCAAGTCGATCCTCGACGTACCCTCGACGCTGCAGCGCCTGGAGACCCGTGGCGTGACCGTGGCGGGCTACCGTACGGACACGTTCCCGGGCTTCTACCTGCACTCCTCCGGCGAGCCCGTCGACTGGCGGATCGAGTCGCCCGAGCAGGCCGCGGCCGTCATGCGCGGCCAGGACGCGCTCGGCGGTCAGGAGAGCGCGCTGATCGTGGCCAACCCCGTGCCGGTGGACCAGCAGCTCGACCCCGCCCTGCACGACCGCGTGCTGGCCGAGGCGCTCGCCGCGGCCGAGCGTGACGGCGTCACCGGGCAGGCGATCACCCCGTTCCTGCTCGGCTACCTGGTGCGCGGCACCGGCGGCGCCTCGCTGGAGGCCAACCTGGCGGCGGTCCGGGGCAACACCGCCCTGGCGGCGCGGATCGCGCTCTGCTGGGCGCGGCGGTGAGCGACCGGGGCCTGCTCATCATCGGCGACGTCGTCACCGACGTGGTGGCCATGCACGGCGCGCCGGTCCTGGCGGGCACCGACACGGCCGCGGACATCATGCTCCGTCCGGGCGGCTCGGGCGCCAACACCGCCGCCTGGGCCGCCCACCTGGGCGCCGACGTGCGGCTGCTGGCCAAGCTCGGCTACGACAGCAGCGAGTGGCACACGACGGAGCTGGTCAGAACCGGAGTCCGCCCGCACATCAGGGTGGAGCCCGGCCATCCGACGGCCGTGGTCATCGCGATGGTGGACAAGTCCGGCGAACGTTCCATGCTCACCAACCGCGGCGCGGGCGGCCGGATCTCCACCGAGGACTGGGACCGGTCCATGCTCGACGGGGTGGGCCATCTGCACCTGTCGGGCTACGTCCTGTTCGCCGAGCCGGGCCTGGAGCTGGCCCGGCTGGCCATGTCGGAGGCGGCCGCCGCCGGGGCCGGCATCAGCGTCGACCCCGCCTCGACCGGCCCGCTGCGCGAGTTCGGCGTGGCGCGATTCCTGCGCGAGACCGCCGCCGCCGGCCTGATCATCCCCAACCTCGACGAGGCCCTCCTCCTCACCGGTGCCCCGACGCCGGCGCGCGCCGCCGAGATCCTCAGCGAGAGGTACGGCACCGCCGTGGTGAAGCTGGGACCCCAGGGCGCGCTGGTCGCGACAGGAGGACGAATCCTGGCGACTGCCGAAGCGGCGCCCGCCAAGGTCGTAGACTCGACCGGAGCCGGAGACGCGTTCGCAGCCGGATACCTCACAGCACAACTCAAGGGCGCCCACGAAGCGGCGGCTCTGCAGGCGGGTTGTCAGGCAGGCGCCACATGCGTGGCCCTGGTGGGCGGTCGGCCACGGTACGGTTTGGAAGTGAACCGTCTTTACCCTATTCACACCGATTGATAGCTTGCCGCGTAGGCTGCACCATTAGCCACATGCGTATTTCCTAGCAACGCGGCTCACTCTGGGGAGGATAAGGTCCGCCGATGGACGTCGAGTCATCGATCTGCCTGAGCGACCTGGTCCCTGCCCTGCGCTGGAGCCGTCCCCAGCAGGTCGCGGAAGCCCTGGGCGATCCGCGGCTGCCAGTCGGCTGGTGGTCGTCGCTCGCGCTGTCGCGGGCCCTCGGCACGGCCGGCCTCGACTGGATCTGCGAGCGGCTGGCCCGCCTCGCCGCCTCCCGCTGGGATCACATGCCGCTCGCCGACCTGCTGCCCGCGCTCAGTGTGCACCACGTCGACCCGGCGCTGCCCGGCTGGCCCGAGGCCACCCGGACCGCGATCGCCGGCCTGGGCGGCTGGCACCGGCTGCGCCGCCTGGCGCCCGGCGACCTGGCCACGCCCTCGGCCACGCCCGAGGCGGTGATCGGCTCGGTGTTCCGCGAGGTGCTCGGCCATCTCCAGAGCGACACCGCCCGCCCCGTCCTCGCCGCCCCCGCGCGGGCGGGACATCCGGAGGCCACCCGCCCGCTGCTGCCGCGCGGCACCGTCCCCGGGCAGCGTGAGGGAGCGGCCGTCCAGGGCACGACGGGCCCGGCCCAGCCCGAAGCCGCGCCGCAGGCCGGTTCGTTCTCCGCCCAGCCCGGAGCCGCCTCCCAGACGGGCGGCTTTCCGGCCCGAGGTCTTCCGCAGCAACCCGGTCCCTATCCCGCCCAGCCCCAAAGCGGCGGCTATCCGGCGCAGCCCGAGAGCGCACCCCGTGCCGGCGGTTACCCTGGCCAGCCCGAAAGAGCGTCCCGCGCCGGCGGATACACGGGCCAGCCCGACAGCGGGCCACAGACCGGCGGTGTTCCCGCCCAGCCCGGCTCCGCCCCACAGACCGGCGGCTTCCCCACCCCATCCGACTCCACCCCGCAAACCGGGGGCTTCCCCTCCCCATCCGGCAGCGCCCCACAGACCGGCGGTTTCCCCTCCCCATCCGGCAGCGCCCCGCAAACCGGGGGCTTTCCCGCCCAGCCCGGATCCGCCGCACAATCCGGGCCCGCGTCGCCAGCCGGGCCCGCCTCGGCACCCGGCTCCGCCTCCCAGACGGGCGGCTTCCCCGTCCGGCCCGGCTCCACCCCGCAGACCGGCGGTTTTCCCGCCCAGCCCGGCTCCGCCGCGCAGCCCGGGCCGGCCTCCCAGGCGGGCGGGTTCCCGGGGCAGCCCGACAGTCCATCCCAGACCGGCGGGTTCCGGGCGCCGGGCGAGAGTGCTCCCTCGCGCCAGACCGGCTCCTTCCCCGCCCAGTCCAACGGCCTCCCCCAGCGCCCGACCGGCGATCGCCAGAAGGCGGACCCGCTGGCCGGCCCCCCGAACGGGCTGTCGGGCGCGCCCCACACGGGTCCGCTGCCGAGCGTGAGCGACACCGGCGCCTACGGCGGGGGCGCCGACCCGGCCGCCGCGTCCGCGCTGTCCGACACCGACCACGCGATGGTCCGGGTCGTCGACAGCCTCTTCCGCGGCCTGGACAAACTCGAACTCGCCGTGGCCGTGCACCGGCTGTTCGCCGAGGACCCGATCAGCCTGCGCACGCTGGCGCACAAGATGCTCGTCGACCGCGACGTGCTCTCCCACGCCCAGCGCACGGCGGAGGAGCGCGTGCTGCACTGGCTGCGCTCGTCGGAGTCGGCTCCGGTGACCGGGCACATGTTCCGGCTGACGGAGTGGCTCGGCTCGGCCGCCACGCAGGAGCAGCTGATCGGCGCCGACCCGGCGCACCCGGTGATGGTGCCGTCGCTGCGCACTCCGCTCTGGCGGGTGCTCGTCACGCTGATGCCCGACCGCCGTCTGCAGGACGGCTGGCTGGTCATCGGCGACCTGCACCGCCTCCAGGACCGCACCCGGCAGCTCCTCGCGACCCGTGCGCCCGACACCGACGTGATGGAGGTGCTGAGCGAGCTCGGCATCCGCACCCACTCGGCCAAGGCGTGGCTCGACGCCCTGCCGCCGGAGTCCGCGGCCCACTCCGTGGCCTCCTCCCAGTCACCGGCCCAGCCGCTGCCCCGCCGCACTCCCGGAGCCAACGGCCACCACCATCGGGGCGGCCAGCCCATTCCCGCGGCGCCGGCCGGGGCGATCGACCCGTCGGCGGCGCTCGCCACGCTCTCGGCCCTGTCGGGCGGGCGCTCGCCGATGCTTCCCGGCCTCGCCGGCGCCCCGTCCACACCGCCGCCTCCGCTGCCGAGCCCGTCGTCCGACCCGCGCCGCTGGCAACGCATCGAGGTCACCCCCGAGCACCTGCGCGGCGGGCCCGTGCCGGTGCCGGAGGGCTACGCCACCCAGCTCGGCATGCGCCCGGGCACCCTGCTGTCGGTGACGGGGCCGGGCGACAACGCGATCGTCCTGGTCTGGCAGGGGCACCAGCCGGTCTTCGACTCGCTCCAGCCGGTGCTGATGCGGCTCAACGCCCGCCCGGGCGACCAGGTGTACGTGACGGTCGACGGCTACCGCCTGGAGGCGCAGCTCACGGGCTGACCTCAGCCCTGCTCACCGAGGTCGAACAGGCGCAGGCGATGCGCCGTGGCGGCGGCCTCGCCGCGCGAGGCGACGCCGAGCTTGGCCAGGATGTTGGACACGTGCACGCTCACGGTCTTGACCGCGATGAACAGCTCACCGGCGATCTCCCGGTTGCTGCGCCCGGCCGCCACCTGGCGCAACACCTCCAGCTCGCGCGCGGTCAGCCCCAGCGGCGGCCCGCCGGGCCCGGGCGCGGGCCCGCCGGCCAGGGAGATCCCGGCGCGCCGGGCCACGTCGTCGAGCTCGGCCAGCAGCGGCGTGGCGCCGAGCCGGTCGGCGTGCTCTCGTGCCCGGGTCAACCAGGTGGCGGCCTGCTCCCGGTCGCCGTACGCCAGGGCCGACTGGGCGGCGCCGCACAGTGCGTGGGCCTCCGCGTAGGGCTGGCGCAGCGCCGACCAGGCGGTCACGGCCTCGTCCCAGATCTTGAGCCGCCGGGCGGGCTCGTCTCCGCCGGAGGGTGACCCGGCCAGGGCGGCGAACGTCAGGCGCTGGGCCCGCTGGAGATCACCCTCCGCGTCGAGCCGTTCCACCAGCGACCGCAGCTCCGCGAGCAGCGGCCCGCCGAGCCGCGCGAATGTCAGCAGGAGCGGCCAGGAGTAGCGCGGGCTGGCCATCAGGTCCTGCTCGCGCAGCGTGCGCGCGGCCAGCTCCCGCGCGTCGTCGGCGCGGCCGCCCGCCAGCAGCAGCTCGAACTCCCTGCGCACGTGCGGCAGCACGCTCTGGTCGCGGAAGATGCCGCTCGACAGGACACCACGCGAGGCCACCCACAGCTGCTGCGCCCGCTCGACCAGGCCGCGGGCGAGCGCGATGTCGCCGGCCAGCCCCTGCAGGCTCGCTCGGAACGCCGGGGGCGGCGCGAGGTCGAGCGCGTGCTCCACGACCTCGAGCGCGTCGTCCCAGCGCCCGAGCGACACCAGCGGCTCCGCCAGGTTGATCGACAGGAACGCGCCCGAGGTGCGGGCCAGGCCGTGTCGCTCGGCCTCGGCGATGCCCTCGCGGGCTACCCGGGCCGCCTGCTCGTGCCGGCCGGCGCCTTCCAGCGCGTCGGACTCGGAGATCGCGCAGCGTATCAGCGCGTTGTAGGCGCCGGCCCGGGCCGCGATGCGCCGCGCCTCGCCGAACGCCTCGATCTGCGGGTCGATCTCGGAGTAGCGGGCGCGGGTCCAGGCGATGGTGATCAGCGCGTTGGCTTCGACGGAGGTGTCACCGGCCGCGCGGGCGAGCTCGACGGCCTGGTGCGCGACCCGGAGCTTCTCCGGCCAGTCGCCGGGGGCGTGCAACATCCGAGCCAGATTCTCCAGCACCTGGGCACGAAGTATGCCGGGCCCCTCGGCGGGCACCAGGGCGGCGGCCTCGCGCAGGTCGTCGAGGTAGCCGGGCCTGCTCATGTCGTAGCGGACGAGGCCGCGCTGGCGCAGCAGCCGGGCGGCCCTGATCGGGTCGGTGTCACGGTCGACCTCGGCCAGGGCGGCGTTGGCGAGCGCGTGGGCGCGCTCGAACTCACCCGCGAGGTGGGCGACCGTGACCGCCTGCCTGAGCACGCCGACGTGATCGGCCCCGATGCGCGCCGCGGCGTCCGGCACCTGCTGCCACAGCTCCAGCACCCTGGACAGCATCCGGAGCTGCTCGTCGTAGGCGGCCGACCTGCGGGCCGCGGCGGCGGCGTGCCAGGCGCTGACCAGGGCCCAGTCGGCGTCGCGGGCGGCGTGCCAGTGGTGCGCCAGCTCGATCGCGCCGCGCGGCGCGGGCAGGATCGACAGGCCACGCTCCAGTGCCTGCGCGAAGCCGGTGTGCAGGCGGATGTGCTCGCCCGGCAGCAGATCCTCGTGCAGCGCCTCGCGGATCAGCGCGTGCCGGAAGGAGTAGCCCTCGCCGTCGACCATCAGCACGTTGCCCGCCACGGCGGGCCGCAGCGCGCGGGAGAGCGTGGCGTCGTCGAGGCCGGCCACGGCGGACAGCAGGTCGTGCTCGATGCGCTGGCCTCCCGCGCTGGCCACCCGCAGCAGCTCCTGGGTCTCCTCGGGCAGCCGCTCGACGCCGGCGAGCAGCAGGTCGCGCAGCGACTCGGGCAGTGCCTCACCGCCGCCGGCCTCACTGAGCAGCGCCTCGACGAACAGCGGGTTGCCCTCGCTGCGGGCGTAGATCAGATCGATGACGGTCATGGACGGCTCGTGCTCCAGGATGCTCGCCGCCTGCGCGACGACCTCGCGGCGGGTGAGCCTGCGCAGCTCCAGCCTGGTCACCCAGTCGATCCGGCCCAGCTCGGCCAGCAGCGGGCGGAGCGGGTGGGTGCGGTGCAGCTCGTCGGACCGGTAGGTGACGGCGATCAGCAGGGCGGCGTCGGAGCGCTGGTAGCGCACCAGGAACGAGAGCAGGTCGCGGGTGGAGCGGTCGGCCCAGTGGGCGTCCTCGATGATCAGGGCCACCGGCCGGTCCTCGGCCAGCCGCTCCAGCAGGCCCAGCATCTGCTCGAACAGCCGGGCACGGGCCTCCGAGCCGTCTCGGTCGGGCTCGCCGAACTCGGGCAGCAGCCGGGCCAGCCCGCGGGTGGTGCCGCCCGGCACCAGCGCGGCGACACCGTCGCGGCCCAGCTCGCGCACCAGGCCGCGCAGCACCGCGGTGAAGGGGGCGAACGGCAGGCCCTCGGTGCCGAGTTCGAGGCAGCCGCCGGCGAGGACCAGCGCGTCACCGGCGCGCGACCCGAACTCCTTGATCAGGCGCGTCTTGCCGACGCCGGCCTCGCCGCCGACGATCACGGTGGACGAGGCCCCCGCGCGAGCGGCGGCCAGCGCGTCGACGAGCGCGGCGAGCTCGTCGACCCGGCCGACGAACAGGGGGCTCACCGTATGGATGGTCACGCCCCAAGGATGCCACCCTGGCACGACAGACAGCGGCGCGCCCTAGCGCAGGACCTTGCGGAAGAACGTGGCCGACGCCTCGTAGCCGAGCGCGTGGTAGAACTCCGGCGCCCGCCGGGTCGCCATCGCGACGTAGCCGGCCTCGCGTGACCGGGCCCACCTCTCGAACTCCTCGAGCAGCGTCCGGCCGATCCCCTGCCTGCGTGATCCGGTCTGCACCATGGCCTCCTCCACCCAGGCGACCGGCCCGTTGGCGAACAGCGTCAGATGCACGAACCCGAGCAGGTGGCCGGTGACCCGGCCACCGGCCACGGCCGTGAGCAGCAGGGCGTCGTCGTTGCGGAGCAGCTGGGGCAGCGCCAGGTCGAACGCCTCGCGCTCCGGGCTGAACGTCAGCCCGAACTCCCTGGCCAGCGCGAAGACCTCGTCCGCGTCGGCCTTCTCAGCTCTCCTGATGAGAAGGTCGTCACACGTCATGACGTGTGACCCTAGGTCGTTCTTCATGCCGCGTCCAATCCGGCTCACCTCGTCAGCGCCTTGACCGCCTCTTGCGCGACCTCCTCCGCTCCCTTGATCAGTACGTCCTCGGGAACCGGCCGGGTGTCGTCACCCATGGCCAGGATCTCGCCGCCCTTGTTGTCCGTGCCGAAGTAGCGCACGGTGATCGTCGCATTGCCCACGACCACCATGGCCCAGGCGTTCGTGGTGCCCTGGAGGTTCTTGCTGTAGACGGCGTGGGTCTCGTCGCCGACGCCCTCGAAGTCCCTCAACTGACCGTACGTGCTCGGGTACTTCCTGCCGTCCTCGTTCGTGGTGCCGGCCATGTCGCGCATCGTGCGGAAGTCGGACTCGGCGTCCTCCCGGGCGTCGCCGACCGTGGGCCAGACGTTGACGGCCAGGGAGATGCTGCGCGATTCGAGGTAGCCGTTCTTGATGTTCTTGCTCTTCGGGCGCCACTCGCAGCCTTTCCGGAGGGCGCCGTAGCCGTCCCTCTGGACGCCCGGCTCCGACTCGGACTTGGGCGCGAGCCGCGAGGTCAGGCTCGCCGGGAGCAGGTCGCACACTTCGGGCACGGCTTTCAGTACCGGGAAGGTCGAGGTGGCCTCCGGGGTCTCGGAGGTGAGCGAGGTGGGCTGCGAGGAGGGCTGTTCGGAGGCGCCCGGCGGGTCGTCGGACGGCAGGGCTGACGGCAGGGCTGACGGCAACGTGGAAGGCAGGGCCAGCGAGGGCGGCGGGGTGTCCTGTCCGGCGCCGCGCACCGCGATGAGCCCGCCGCCGAGCACCGCCACCGCGGCGGCCCCGGCCAGGATGCCCTTGGCCCACCCCGGCGCCTTCGACGTCGCGGGACGCTCGCCCGCCCCGTCCGGCCAGTAGGAGGCGGGTGGCACGGGCGGCGCCTGCGGAGCTCCCATCATGGCCACCCCCAAAGTACGGCTATGACGAATGAGATGCCTGTTTCACGTGTCAAGCACCGAAATATAGCGAACTCAGAGCGACAAACACTATGGTCTCCAGCGTGCCTGGACAGGGGGATTCGAAAATCGCAGGCCGCTACCGGGTGCTGCGCGCGCTCGGACAGGGAGGCATGGGGACGATCTGGCTGGCCCACGACGAGTTACTGGATCGTCAGGTGGCCATCAAGGAAGTGCTGCTGCCCCAGTCTCTGGACGAGGCCGGGCGGGCGGAGGCGCTCCAGCGGGCCATGCGCGAGGCGATGGCGGCCGCGCAGCTGCGCCATCCCGGGATCATCACGATCCACGACGTGCTGCAGCAGGACGGCAGGCCGTGGATCGTCATGGAGCTGCTCAGGGGCCGCGACCTCAAGGAGGCGGTGGCCGCCGAGGGACCCTGGGCGCCGGAACGCGCCGCGGAGCTCGGCCTGCGCGTGCTGGAGGCGCTCTCGGTCGCGCACGCGCGCGGCATCCAGCACCGTGACGTCAAACCGGCCAACGTGTTCCTGAGCGACGACGGCCGCGTCATCCTCACCGACTTCGGCATCGCCCGCCTGGAGGACCAGGCGACGATCACGGAGTCGGGCCTGCTGATCGGCTCGCCCGGCTTCATCGCGCCCGAGCGGCTGCGCGGGGAACGCGGCGGTCCCGAGTCCGACCTGTGGTCGCTGGCCGCAACGCTCTACGCGGCCGTCGAGGGGCAGGCGCCCTACACCGGCACCTCTCCGCTGTCGGTGCTGCGTGACGCGCTCACCCTGCCGCCGAGACCGCCGCAGCGGGCCGGGCACCTGGGTCCCGTGCTGATGCAGATGATGGCCCGCGAGCCGCGGCAGAGGCCCGTCCCGCAGGCCGCGGAGCAGATGCTGCGGCGCGTCGCGGAGGGCGGGCAGGCGGTGGCCCCGCTCGCGCCCGCCGGACGGGCGAGCCGGGCGCCGATCCTGGCCGGCGCGGTGGTGGTCGCGGCCGCGGCGGCGGCCGTCGCGTTCGTGGTCCTGCGACCGGGCGACCAGCCGCCGGAGCCGGGGCCGTCGTCCATGCCGGCCGCGGCGCCGACCACCGTGCGGACGACCTCCGAAACCCTCCCGGAGGCGACACCGGAGGCGACCCCAGAGGCGACACAGATGCCGGAGCCGGAGCGGACCGCGAGGTTCACCGCGGCGGTCGACCTCTGCGCCCTGCTCACGCCTCGCCAGGTCGGGCAGCTCGTCCCGGGCGCGGGCAAGGGCGAACGCGGCGGCGACTCGTGCGAGTGGGCGACCCGAGGCAAGGGGCTCCAGGTCCTGGTGCTGTCCAACAGCCAGCTCCCCGACCGGTGGAGCGGGGAGGTCGAGGACGCCGAGGAGCAGTACATCAACACCCGCAACAGCCGCGGCAGGGAGGGATCCAGGATCACCTGGAGCTGGCCGGAGATCGGTCTGGACAAATCCATCACACAGCCCCGCCGGAACGTTCAAGATCTAAAGGGGATCGGCGACGAGGCGTTCAGCTACGAGCTCGTCAACCCCGCCGGGCACCCCGAGCACGTCACGCTGGTCTTCCGGCTCAGCAACATCAACGTCGAGGTCACCCACGTGGACATCGACAAGATCGGCAAGGACGCCGCCCTGCGCGAGGCGACGCGCGACGCCGCGCGACGGCTCGCGAAGGCACTAGACGGCCAGGAGTGAGGCAATGAACCAACCACGACTCGTGGGCGGCCGCTACGAGCTGCTCGACCAGCTGGGCCGGGGCGGCATGGGCATCGTCTGGCGCGCGCGTGACGTGACCATCGGCCGGGAGGTGGCGGTCAAGCAGGTGCTGCTCCCGCCCGGCCTCTCCCCCGCCGACCAGGCCGCGCTGCGCCGGCGCCTGCTCCACGAGGCCCGTACGGCCGCCGGGATCCGCCACCCCGCCGTGGTCGCCGTGCACGACGTGGTCGAGGACGACGGCGAGCCGTGGATCGTGATGGAGCTCGTCCGCGGACGCTCGCTCGACCAGGTCGTCAAGACGGGCGGGCCGATGTCCCCGGCGTGGGGGGCCTCGATCGGGCTCTTCGTGCTGTCGGCGCTGGCCTCCGCGCACGCGCGGGGCGTGTTGCACCGCGACGTCAAACCGGGCAACGTGCTGCTCGCCGACGACGGTCGCATCCTGCTGTCCGACTTCGGCATCGCCGCCCCCGCCGGTACGCCCCAGCGGGGCGCCGCGCCCGTGGGCACGGCCGGGTTCGCGGCGCCGGAGTGCCTGACGGACGGCGTCGTTCCCGGGCCCCCGTCCGACCTGTTCTCGCTCGGCGCGACGATCTACACGGCGGTCGAGGGGGTGCAGCCGTTCCAGCGCAACACGGCGATGGCCACGCTGGGCGCGGTGATGACCGAGCCTCCCGTACCGCCGCGGCGGGCGGGCGCGCTCGCCCCGTTGCTGATGGCGCTGCTCGCGAAGGACCCGGCGCACCGGCCCGACGCGCGCACGGTGCGCCGGCTGCTCGAGAAGGCGACCGGGGCGCCGGCGGCCACCGTGAGCTCGCCCCCGGCCGCGTGGGTGGTGCCGCGCGTGGCCGCGTTCGGCTCGGCCGCCGCCGTGGTGGTGGCGTTCGTCGTCGCCGTCACGCTCATCCTGACCACCTCGTCGTCCGCCACGCGGGCGGAGCCGACGCCGGCCGCCGCCGAGCCGACGGCGAACCCGCGGACCGGCGACCCGGCCGCCGCCCCCACCGGCGACCCGGGCGGCGATCCCACCGGCGACCCGACCACCGACCCGACCGAGGCCGCGCCGACCGGGTCCGCCGCTCCCAGCGCCTCGCCGGCCACCACGTCGCCGCCGGGCAAGTTCTCCAAGATCCCGCGCCCCTGCCTGTTGCTCACCAGGCAGCAGGCCACCAAGTTGGTCGGCCCGTACGTCACCTCGTCGCTCGACCCGTCCTTCAGGTGCACCTGGGGCACCACCGGGCTGCCCGCGAAGGGCAAGGAGCTGGCCCTCTACCTCACGCTCTGGCTCTACCCGCGGCAGGGCGACGGCTACGAGAGCACCCTGGCCCAGGAGCACGTGGCCGGGGTCAGGAAGGCGGCCGAGGACAAGGCGGGCAGGGGCGGCTCCGGTGAGAAGCAGGGCGAGGTCTTCGAGATCTCCGGCGCCGGGGACGAGGCGATCGCCTACGAGGTGTCCAAGACCCGGTTCGGCAGCGGCAAGCAGTTCGAGGTGCACGTGATGTTCCGCACCGGCAACATGGTCGGCGAGTTCCGCTTCACCCGCGACGTGGCCGAGGACCCTGCCCTGCGTGACAAGGCCGCCCAGGCGGCCAAGTGGCTCGCCGCCAACCTCGACGGCAAGGCCTCCTGACGCCATGAGGGTGATCGCCGGACGCTACCGGTTGCACGCGCCGCTCGGCGCGGGCGGCGCGGGCACGGTGTGGCGGGCGCACGACGAGCTGCTGCGCCGCGAGGTCGCGGTCAAGGAGGTACGCCTGCCGCCGGGCGAGGACCAGGGCCAGGCGCTGGTCGACACGTTGCGCGAGGCCCGCGCCGCGGCGGCGCTCAGCCATCCCTCGATCATCACCGTGCACGACGTGATCTCCGAGGACGGGCAGCCGTGGATCATCATGGACCTGCTCGCCGGCCGGTCCCTGGGCGACCTGGTCAGGCAGCACGGCCCGCTGCCGCCCGGCCAGGTGGCCACGGTGGGCCTGCGGGTGCTCGACGCGCTGGAGGCCGCGCACCGACGGGGCATCCTGCACCGGGACGTCAAACCGGGCAACATCATGATCACCGACGCGGGCGAGGTGGTGCTGACCGACTTCGGCATCGCCGCGCACACCGGCGACGTGCCCGCCGCCAACGCGGCGGCGGGCCACGTCCCCGGATCTCCCGGCTACATCGCGCCCGAGCACCTGCGGGCCGAGCAGGCCGGACCGGCCGCCGACCTGTGGTCGCTCGCCGCCGCCCTCTACCTGGCCGCCGAGGGCAGGCCGCCGTTCGACCGCGACTCGACGATGGCGATCATCGCGGCCGTGCTCACCCAGCCACCGCCGCCGCCCGTCAAAGCGGGGCCGCTCGGCGGCCTGCTGCTGGCGATGCTCGACAAGAACCCGGCCGCCCGGCCGCACCCGCACGCGGTCGCGGCCCACCTGCGGGCGCTGGCCGCGCCCCTGCCCGTCCGCCCGCGCGAGGCCGCACCCGCCACGGTCCCGGTGCGGGCGCGCCCGCGACGCGCCGGTCTGCTGTTCGGCGGCCTGGCGGCCGGCACCGCGGCCGCGGTCACGGCGGCCGTCCTGCTCTACGGCTCCGGATCACCGGCCGCGACCACCGCCGCCACCGGCACGCCCACCCCGCCCGCCTCCCCGCCCGCTTCCCCGGCCCTGTCGGCCGGCCCGGCCACCCGGACGTCGGCCACGGCCACGGCGTCCCCGTCACCGGTGGCCAGGGACGACGGCGGGTTCGCCGAGCCGCCCAAGGCCTGCAAGCTCCTCACCGACGAGCAGGCCCGGGACATCCTCCCCGGCGCCCGCTCCCGCCAGCCCCGCCTGTACGACGAGAGCGAGTGCTACTGGTCGGTCGGCGCGGTCGGCCTGCTCGAGACCACCTCGATCAACCTCAAGGTCAAGCACGTGGCCGAGGTCGCGGCGGCCGAGCGGGCCTTCGCCCGGACCGTGAAGTCGCGCGACGCGGCCGCCGGCAGCGCGGAGACCGTGACGGTCGGCCGCACCCGCCGCGTGTCCGCGGGCGACGAGGCCGCCGCCCAGGACAAGGAGGCGGGGATCACCACCACCTCGACCACCACCGTGTGGATGCGGGTCGGCAATGTGATCGTCCAGATCGAGGCCAGCCATCCCAAGCGTACGAAGGTGACCGAGGAACTCCGCGACACCGCAGTCACGACCGCCCGCGCGGTGGCCGACACCCTCCAGAAGGCTTTATGAACCCCAACCAGCAAGGTCAGTTCCCGACCGTGGCCGTGCAGCGCACCGCTCCCACCCAGCAGTCCCGGCCGGGACTGCGGGTGACGCCCGTGATGCTGGGCGCGGCGGTGACCGTCGTCGTGCTCATGCTGTTAGCCGTCGTGTTCCTGCTCACCCGCGAGCCCGAGCCGGCCGCCGGCGCCACGCCCGCCAAGCCTGCCGCGACACCGCCGTCGCAGGCGGCGACCGCGGCCGCCGAGCCGTCGCCTAGCGAACCGGCCGACGCGAGCGAACCCGCCCCGACCGGCCCCGCGACGATCACGAAGGAGGCCGATCCGTGCACGCTGGTCGACGAGGACCTGGTCAAGAAGCTCACGCTCTACCCCGACGACAAGTCGCAGATCCGGGCGGACGAGTGCGAGTGGTCCACGCTGCCCCCGGGCGCCGGCCTGCCGGACAACATGTCGTTCCAGCTCAGGGTGTACGTGAAGGTCTTCCCGGGCGACGTCGCGGCGGCGCATGAGCAGCACGTGGCGCAGCGGCGGGAGGCCATGCTGCTTGCCCGTGACTCCACCCCCGCCGACCCGCCCGTCGGCGAGTCGTCCTGGACCACCCGCTTCACGATGACCGGCGGCACCGGCAACGGCCCGACCACGGCGACCGTCGGCGTACGGGTCAGCAACGCGGTGATCCAGGTGGTCTACCAGCGGCGCGTCCCCGAGGACCCGTCGGGCAGGCTCACCAAGGGCGCGCTGGAGGTGGCCACGGCGGTCGCCGCCAAGCTCGGCACGGGCGGTTGACGGTCGCCGACAGAGCGTCCCCGCCAGGGCCGGGAGGACCAGCCGGAAGAAGTCCTGAGCGGTGTACGTGCCAAGCCGCCGCGTCGCGCCGGTTTCGACGTTGACCGCGTAGGAGCTGATCGTCATGTACGGCGGCGTCCCCCTGCGGAAGCCGCCCTCCTTCGACGGGAACGGTCGGGTGTGTGCGGCAGGCGCTGCTACCGTGCTCGTCCAGAAAGAGGCCCGCCGATACTTCCGCGAATTCTTCAGCCGACTCCGGTCCGCATCGATTCTCCTCACGCCGGGTAACTTATTTTCGGCTAATCTCATCCGATTTGATGGAGTATGAGGACATGACCAGCTGGCGGCAGGTGGCCGCGGGGACGGGGGCGGTGCTATTCCTAGGCGGCGTGGGGTACTTATTCTCCACATTTGACCTGGACAAGGCCGACAAGACAGCGAGTGTCGCGAGCCTCTTCGTCAGTCTGCTCGGCTTGTTCCTCTCGTTGGCAGCCCTTCTTTCCAGCCGCCGTGCGGCGGGCGACGGGAAAGGCGGCGTGCACAACGTGATCACCGGAGGTGAGTTCTACGGCCAGACGATCCTGACCGAAACCTATGAGGAAGCACGCCTCGATGACTCGGACCGGAAAACTCTGCCCGAACAGGCGGAGTCAGCGGAGAACAAGATTGTCGGAGGGGTGTTCGTCGGGACAGTGATCATGGGGAAGTATGTCTCCTTGACTCTGCCACCGACGGTCCCAGCTGCCCTTGGAGGGCTTCCGCCGGCCGTCACTGGATTTACCGGCCGGGAGACGGAGCTCTCGCAGATGCTCAACCTCTTGGATCCCGAAGGCGCGCACGCCGGAGCGGTTACCGTCTCCGCGATCGCCGGGCTGGCCGGTGCGGGCAAGACCGAGCTCGCCATTCAGGCTGCCTGCGCGGCCGAAGAACGCGGATGGTGCCCGGGCGGCGTGCTCTTCATCGACCTGCACGGATACGACGAGGCCAGGCGGCTGAACCCCGGCCAGGCGCTTAACCTGCTGTTACGCGCACTCGCGGTGCCCCCCGACCATATCCCGCCGGAGACTGACGCCCGCGCCGTGCTGTTTCGCAGCGTGCTGAGCGCCTTCGCCAAGCAGGGACGACGTGTGCTCGTCATTGTGGACAATGCCTTCTCGGCCCAGCACGTCGAGCATCTGCTGCCCGGTGACGACCACACATACACGATCGTCACCTCCAGGCACACCATGGCGGGACTCAAGCGCACGCGCCTGCTGGAGTTGGCCGAGCTTTCCTCGACGGCCGCCGTGCACCTCCTGGGCCGGGCGTTGGAGGTGGCCAGGGGCGAAAGGGAGACACGGGTTCGTGACCACCCGGAGGATGCCCGGCGGATCGCCCAGCTCTGCGGCCACCTCCCCCTCGCCTTGCAAATCATCGCTTCGCTGCTCGGTGAACGTCCGGAACGGACGCTGGCTGCGATGGCCGCCGACTTGCACGACGCGCGCACCCGGCTGGACGAGATCCAGCACGAGGAGCGGGCGGTCCGCGCCGCCTTCGAGCTGTCCTATCGCCACCTCGATCAGGAACACGCCCGCTTGTTCGCCTGGCTTCCGCTCAGTCCTGGACCTCATCTGTCCACCGAGGCTGCCGCCCAGCTGGTCGATCAGGACGTCCGTGCCGTCCAACGACGGCTGGAAGACCTGGCACGGGCGCACCTGATCGAGGGGGCCGCGCCATTTGGCGAACGTGGGCGCTGGCGAATGCACGACCTCATCCGGCTCTACGCGGAGGAGCTGGCCCGTGAGGAGACGAAGTTCGACGCCGGGGCCCGTGCCCGGCAGGTCACGGCGGCAGTCCGGGTGCTGTCCCACTACCTGCACTTGGCCGATGCCGCCGAGGCCCACCTGCAGGCAGCGCCCGAAACCCCGTCCCTGCCAGACGACTTCTCCAGCCGGGTCGAGGCGCTACGCTGGTGTGAGGTAGAACGCGCCAATCTCATCGCCGCCGTCGCGACGGCGCAGGAGATCTCCCAGCCGAGGATCGCCTGCGGCCTGCCGCTGGCCCTCGGCTTCTACCTGATCCGGTACCGCTATTTCGAAGACCTGATCTTTGTGACAGGGATTGGAGTCGAGGCGGCCCGGCGGATAGGGCAGTCATACAGCGAAGGGCTGTTACTGATCTGGCGTAGCGCCGCGCTCAGGGAGTCACACCGCCTCGATGAGGCGCTCGAAGCGGCTGCGCACTCTGTCGCCTTGCTGCAGGCCTACGGGGACCCCGATGACCTGGGACAGGCATACACGAGCTACGGCAACGCCCTGGCCGTCAGTGGCAGGAACGCCGAAGCGCTGGACATGCACAGGCGGGCCGCACAGGCGAATCACCAGATGGGCAATGCGGGCGCGGAAGGGCAGGCATGGGCCAATATGGGCCACACCCTGATCCTTGATAGGCGTTTCGAGGAGGCCACGGAGGCGCTGCTTGAGGCCAGAAGATTGTTCCAGCAGGAAGAAGACACCCATGGGGAAGCCGTCGTACTATGCAGCCTCTGCGCATCCCTGAAGTCGCTGGGCCGCCTAGATGAGGCCATTCGTGCTGGTGAACAGGCTGCGGCACTGCATCAGAGGAACGCCAACCCGCATGGTGTCGGATCGGCCCTGGGCTTACTCGCAGAGGCGTTTCACGAAGCGGGGCAGAACAACAAAGCGATCGAGCTTGCCCGCAGGAGCATCGAACTCTTAGAGGAGGCCCAGGACCGGAAACGTGCAGGGAGCGCTTGGCTCGTGCTCGCGAAGGCGTGCCTCCATGGCAACCGACTCCGGGACGCCATCGACGCCTTCGAAAGAGCACTGGTGGAGCTGCGTCAGGGCGATGATCCCGGAGCTGAAGGTGCAGCCGAATGCTGTCTTGCCGCTACTCTGATCGAGACGGGCCGCGTGGAGGAGGCGCTGGAACCCGCTTACCGGTCCCTGGCGATCTTCCAGCGGCTCGGCGACACGGAGTCCGAGGTCCAAGCGTGGATTCTGATCGGGGACATCGCCAAGAAGAGCGGTTCGCCTGAGCAGGCCATGACCGCTCATCGGCGGCTTGCAGAAGCCTATGAGCAGTTGGACGACACGGAGGGTGCCGGCCAGGCGCGCTGGTACCTCGGCTCAGCGCTCGAAGAGGAGGGGCGCCTGGAGGAGGCGGCGAGCGAATACCGTGGCGCTCACCGGCTGCTGCAACGTGCGGGTGCCCCCGAGTGGGATGCGCACGCGTGTTGGAGTCTCGGGAGAGTGCTGGGTGATCTTGAGGATTTCGACGGGGCAGCCGACGCGCTGAGCCAGGCATGCCAGCTCTTCGAAAGTACTGGAGCGCTGGAACAGGCTGAGACTGTCTGTCACGGCCTGACGATCAACCTCTGGGCCGCTGGGCGAACCGGGGAAGCCAGAAGAGCCCACTCACGGCACCTGAAGATCTGTCGTAAAACCGGCAATCGCCTCGCTGAGGGGGAAGGGTGGGGGAGTTTGGGAGTGCGCCTGTCGGGCGCGGGGCTCTACGACGAGGCGATCACGGCCTACCGGAACGCCCAGTCCGCGCTACCGGAGGAGGCGACGGACGTCAGGGCCGGCGTTGCGATCGACCTGGGCCTCGCCCTGGGGCATGAAGAGCAGTTCGCCATGGCGGAGGAGTCCTTCCGCGCAGCCATCGATCTCTCGCGGAAGGCTGGAAAGCATGAGATCGAGGCGAGGGCATGGGCAATGCTCGGCGGAGTGCTGGCCGCCACCGAGCGGTTGGCCGAAGCCAAATCGGCCCTGGAGAGCGCGATCTCGCTTTACCGTGACGCCGGGCTCGCAGATGAGGCCGATACGATCCGAGCGCTGCTTATCAAGCTGGAATGATGCTCTCAGGATTCCGCCGGAAATACGATTCAATTCTGTTTGTCGAATCTGGAAACCATCGGCAAGCGACGGCCATCCAGAACGCCCTATTCGCCAATGACACGCTCAATCCATTTAGGCGAACAAATTGTCACATCAAACTATTCACCACCTTCTTCTCTAAGCGGGCCGACAAGGAGTCGCAGGAGAATGCCGAAGCATTCCCTGCCGGAAATCCCGTTCGCCAGTCCGAATCTGGGCTGTGGAAGTCTTCTATCTCGGCCCGCATGACCGCACCGCTCCGACTCCGGTCCTGCGCGGTCAGAGGTCGCCGAGGCCGAGCTGGCGGGCGATGAGCATGCGCTGGACCTCGCTGGTGCCCTCGCCGATCTCGAGGATCTTGGCGTCGCGGTAGAAACGGCCGACCGGGAACTCGTTCATGAAGCCGTAGCCGCCGAAGATCTGGGTGGCGTCACGGGAGTTGTCCATGGCCGCGTTGGAGGAGACGAGCTTGGCGATGGCCGCCTCCTTCTTGAACGGCAGGCCGGCCAGCATCTTCTCGGCCGCGTGGTAGTAGGCGAGGCGGGCGGTGTGGGCGCGGGCCTCCATGTCGGCGATCTTGAACTGGATGGCCTGGTAGTGGCCGATCGGGTGGCCGAACGCCTTGCGGTCCCTGACGTAGCGCAGGCACTCGTCGACGCAGCCCTGCGCCAGGCCGACGCCGAGGGCCGCGATGGCGATGCGGCCCTCGTCGAGGGTCTGCAGGAACTGGGCGTAGCCGCGGCCGCGTTCGCCGAGGAGGTTGGCGGCCGGCACGCGGCAGTCGGAGAACGACAGCTCGCGGGTGTCGGAGGCGTTCCAGCCGACCTTGGAGTACTTCTTCGACACGGTGAAGCCGGGGGTGCCGCTCGGCACGAGGATCGTGGAGATCTGCCGCTCCCCGGTGAGCGCGGCCACGGCGACCACGCCGGTGATGTCGGTGCCGGAGTTGGTGATGAACGCCTTCGTGCCGTTGATCACCCATTCGCCGCCGTCCAGGACGGCCGTGGTGCGCATCCCGCCCGGCACGTCGGAGCCGCCGCCGGGCTCGGTCAGGCCGAACGCGCCCAGCATCTCGCCCGAGGCGAGGCGGGGCAGCCACTCCTGGCGCTGGGCCGGGGTGCCGTACCTGAGGATCGGCATCGCGCCCAGCGACACCGCGGCCTCCACGGTGATCGACACGCTGGAGTCGACGCGGGCCAGCTCCTCCAGCGCCAGGCAGAGGGCGAAGTAGTCGCCGCCCATCCCGCCGTACTCCTCGGGGATGGGCAGCCCGAACAGCCCCATCGCGCCCATCTGCCGCACGATGTCGTACGGGAACTCCTCGCGCTCGTAGTAGTCGCCGATCACGGGGGCGACGACGTCACGGGCGAACGCCTCGACGGTCTTGCGCAGTTCTTCGTACTCGCTGGTGAGCATGGTGTCAGCCTTTCGACAGGGCCTGGACGACGCGGGACGGGCTGGGGCGGCCGAGCCGCTCGGCCAGCCAGGTGCTGGTGGCCACGAGCTTCCGGAGGTCGAGCCCGGTCTCGATGCCCAGGCCGTGCAGCATCCAGACGAGGTCTTCGGTGGCGAGGTTGCCGGTGGCCGACCCGGCGTAGGGGCAGCCGCCGATGCCGCCCGTGGAGGCGTCGACGGTGGTCACGCCCGCACGCAGCGCGGCCAGCGTGTTGCCGAGCGCCTGGCCGTAGGTGTCGTGGAAGTGCACGGCCAGCCTGTCGGGGTCGCGGAACGCCTCGATCAGGGCGGTCACGTGGCCGGGCGTGCCGACGCCGATGGTGTCGCCGAGCGACAGCTCGTGGCAGCCGAGCCCGAGCAGCCGCTCACCGACCGCGACGACCTGCGCGATCGGCGTCTGGCCCTCCCACGGGTCGCCGAAGCACATGGACACGTACGCGCGGACCTTGACGCCGTTGTCCAGCGCCCTGGCGATGACCGGCTCGAACATGTCGAACTGGCTCTCCAGGCTCCGGTTGAGGTTCTTGGCGGCGAATGTCTCGGTGGCGCTGGCGAACACCGCGATCTCCTCGACGTTGTGCGCCAGCGCCCGGTCGAGGCCGCGTTCGTTGGGCACGAGCACCGGGTAGCGGATGCCCGGCCGCCGGTCGAGCGCGGTCAGCAGCTCCTCGGCGTCGGCCAGCTGCGGAACCCACCTCGGGTGGACGAAACTGGTCGTCTCGATCACCTTGTGCCCGGCGTCGGCGAGGCGGCCGACGAACTCCGCCTTCACCTCGACGGGGACGATCGCGGACTCGTTCTGCAGCCCGTCACGCGGGCCGACCTCGTAGACGGTGACGTGCTGGGGAAGACCCGCCATGGGGTACGGCCGGCTCATCGGGCCTCCTCGGGGGTGACCACGGCCAGGACGGCGTCCATGTCGACCGGCTGCCCCGCCTGCGCGGGCAGCTCGGTGACCAGGCCGTCGAGGGGGGCGGTCACGGTGTGCTCCATCTTCATGGCCTCCACGATGAGCAGCGGCTGGCCCTCGCCGACCCGGTCGCCGAGCTGGGTCTTCACTACCAGGACGGTGCCGGGCATCGGGCTCCTGACCACGCCGTCTCCGGCCCCTGCCACGCCGGGGCGGTCGCCCGGGTCGCCGATGCGGTGGCGGGTGACGGCCCAGGCCGCGCCGCCCTTGCCGAGCCAGAGCGTGTCGCCCCGCCGGACGTGGGTGTAGTGCTCGGCGCGGTCGCCGAGGGTGACGGTCAGCGTGTCGCCGTGGCGCCGGATCCGGGCCGGTACGCCGTGCCCCGCGCCGACGCCTTCCGGAGCCACGCCCTCCGCGGCCACGCCGGTCGGGGCCGGGACGCCGGGGAGTTCGTGGGGGCGCACTTCGGCCGCCCGCTCCGGGAGGCCCCGGACCTGGACGGCGTGCGGGCCGTCGCGGGCCTCCAGCCGCCAGGTCGTCCAGGCGGGCTGCCCGACCCGCCAGCCGTCGGTGACCTCCCAGGGATCGTCGCCCTGCGGCATCGCGTGGAAGGCGAGCGCGGCGGCGGCCAGCACCTCGGCGGGCAGCTCGGCGGCCGGCAGCAGGTCGGGCAGGATCCGCTCGACCAGCCCGGTGTCGAGCACGCCCGCCCGGACCGCCGGATGCGCCGCCAGGGCGCGCAGGAACGGGATGTTGGTGGTGACGCCGAGGATCACGGTCTCGCCCAGCGCCCGGTCGAGCAGCCGCAGCGCCGCCTCCCGGTCGGGGGCCCAGGCGACGACCTTGGACAGCATCGGGTCGAACTCGCTGCCCACGACACCGCCCTCCACCAGGCCGGAGTCGACCCGGACTCCCGCCGGCTCGCGCAGGGCGAGGACCGGGCCGCCGGTGGGGAGGAAGCCCCGGGCGGGGTCCTCGGCGTAGACGCGGGCCTCGACGGCGTGGCCGTCGAGGCGGATCTCGTCCTGGGTGAGGGGAAGCGGCTCTCCGGCGGCCACCCGGAGCTGGAGCTCGACCAGGTCGAGGCCGGTCACCAGCTCGGTGACCGGGTGCTCCACCTGGAGACGGGTGTTCATCTCCATGAAGTGGTGCTCGCCGGTGGTGCCGTCGACGATGAACTCGACCGTGCCCGCCCCGACGTAGCCCACCGCGCGGGCGGCCTCCACCGCCGCCGCGCCCATCCGGGCGCGCATCGCGGCGTCCACGAACGGGGACGGCGCCTCCTCGATGATCTTCTGGTGCCGCCGCTGCAGGCTGCACTCGCGCTCGCCCAGGTGCAGGACGTTGCCGTGGGTGTCGGCCAGCACCTGGATCTCGATGTGGCGCGGGTTCTCGACGTAGCGCTCGATCAGCAGGGTGCCGTCGCCGAACGCCGCGCGGGCCGTACGGCGGGCGGACTCCAGCGCGTCGGGCAGCTCGGCGGCCGACCTGACCAGCACCATGCCCTTGCCGCCGCCCCCGGCGGACGGCTTGATCAGGGCGGGGAAGTCGGCCCAGCCGGCCAGGTCGTCGCCCGGCTCGGCGCCGCCCGGCACCACGGGGACCCCGGCGGCCGAAACGGTGGCCTTGGCGCGGATCTTGTCGCCCATCGCGTCGATCGCCTCGGGCGGTGGGCCGACGAAGGCCAGCCCCGCCTCGGCGCAGCGGCGGGCGAACTCGGCGTTCTCGGCGAGGAAGCCGTATCCGGGATGCACGGCCTGGGCGCCGGACTCGAGGGCGGCCGCCACGATCGCCCCCATGTCCAGATATTTCGGCACCTGGAGGGCTAGGTCGGCGTCGAGCACGTGACGCGCGCCCGCGTCCGACGCGGTGTGGACCGCCACCGAGGTGACGCCGAGCCGGCGCAGCGTACGGATGATCCGGACCGCGATCTCACCGCGGTTGGCGATGAGCACCCGGTCGAACATGTGCGGCGAGTGGGCCATGAGCGCGATCACATCCGGAAGACGCCGAAGCCGGCGGGTTCGAGCGGGGCGTTGGCCGCCGCGGAGAGGGCCAGGCCGAGGACGGTGCGGGTGTCGAGGGGATCGATCACGCCGTCGTCCCAGAGCCTGGCGGTGGAGTAGTAGGGGTTGCCCTGGTGTTCGTACTGGGCCCGGATCGCGTCGGCGTCGGCGTCGCCCACGGTGGTGAGCACGTTGGCCGCCTGCTCGCCGCCCATGACCGAGATGCGGGCGTTGGGCCACATCCACAGGAACCTGGGCGAATAGGCGCGCCCGGCCATCGCGTAGTTGCCCGCGCCGAACGACCCGCCGATCACCACGGTGAACTTGGGCACCCGCGCGCACGACACCGCCGTGACCATCTTGGCGCCGTGCTTGGCGATGCCGCCCGCCTCGTACGCCTTGCCGACCATGAACCCGCTGATGTTCTGCAGGAACACCAGCGGGATCTTCCGCTGGTCGCACAGCTCGATGAAGTGCGCCCCCTTCATCGCCGACTCGCTGAACAGGATGCCGTTGTTGGCGATGATCCCGACCGGGTGGCCGTGGAGGTGGGCGAAGCCGGTGACGAGCGTGGCGCCGTACTCGGCTTTGAACTCCAGGAACCGCGACCCGTCGACGAGCCTGGCGATGACCTCCCGCACGTCGTACGGCTGGCGGGTGTCGGCGGGCACGATGCCGTAGAGGTCGCGCGGGTCGTGCGCGGGCTCCTCGGGCCGGATCGTGGCCCACGGCCGCTCGGCCCGAGGGGCCAGCGTGGAGACGATGTCGCGGACGATGGCCAGCGCGTGGGCGTCGTCCTCGGCCAGGTGGTCGGTGACGCCGCTGACCCGGGAGTGCAGGTCGCCGCCGCCGAGCTCCTCGGCCGTGACCTCCTCGCCGGTGGCCGCCTTCACCAGCGGCGGGCCGCCGAGGAAGATCGTGCCCTGGCCGCGCACGATGACCGCCTCGTCGCTCATGGCGGGCACGTAGGCGCCGCCGGCCGTGCAGGACCCGAGGACGGCGGCGATCTGCGGGATGCCCCGCGCGGACATGGTGGCCTGGTTGTAGAAGATCCGGCCGAAGTGCTCACGGTCGGGGAACACCTCGTCCTGCCGGGGCAGGAAGGCGCCGCCGGAGTCGACGAGGTAGGCGCACGGCAGCCGGTTGTGCAGCGCGACCTCCTGGGCGCGCAGATGCTTCTTGACGGTGATCGGGTAGTAGGTGCCGCCCTTGACGGTGGCGTCGTTGGCCACGATCACGCACTCGCGCCCGGCGACCCTGCCGACTCCGGTGATGATGCCGGCCGCCGGCGCCTGGTCGTCGTAGAGCCCGCCCGCCGCCAGCGGGGACAGCTCCAGGAAGCGGGAGCCGGGGTCGAGCAGGCCGTCGACGCGGTCGCGCGGCAGCAGCTTGCCCCGCTCGACGTGCCGCCGCCGTGACCGCTCGGGACCTCCCAGAGCCGCCGTCGCGAGGCGCTCCAGCAAGTCGGCGGCCAGCCGCTCGTTGAGCTCGGCGTTGCGCTTGAAGAGCTCGCCACCGGGGTCGGCGGACGACTTCAGCACCGGCCAATCGCTCATGACACCCCTTTCGTCATGTGCGAGATGTTAGTCATCATTAACGAAACCGTCTAGCATGTGAGACGTGACGACTGCCCGGACACCTACCCGCAATCGCGGCAATCGGCGCACCGAAATCCTCGACGCCGCCGCGAGGCTGTTCGCCGCCCGCGGTTTCCACGGCGTCTCGATCGAGGACATCGGAGGGGCGGTCGGCATCTCCGGCCCCGCGCTCTACCGGCACTTCAGCGGCAAGGAGGCGCTGCTCGCCGAGATGCTGCTCGGCATCAGCTCCCGGCTGCGCGAGTCGGCGATCGCGGTCGTCACCTCGTCCGGCGGGCCCGGCGAGACCCTCGACGCGCTGCTGAACACGCAGATCACGTTCGCCCTGGAGCAGCCCGCGCTGATCACCGTGCACGACCGCGAGCTGGGCAACGTGCCCGAGCCCGCGCGGCGGCAGATCAGGCGGCTGCAGCGGCTCTACGTCGAGGAGTGGGTGACCGTGCTGGCCGAGCTGCACCCGTCGTGCCCGGCGGCCCGGCTGCGCGCCGCCACGCACGCCGTCTTCGGCCTGCTCAACTCCACCCCACACAGCGCCGGCGAGCTGCCGCCGGAGGCCATGAGGCCCCTGCTGCACGCGATGGCGCGCGCCGCCGTCGACGCCGCTGTTAGCGCTCGCTAACAACGCTTCATCTCTGCGAAAACGCCTTGTCGGCTCAACTATCTAGATATATCGTCAAGGTATCTAGATAGTTGGAGGTGTCGTACATGCATGCTTGGGACGATCACCCGGGCTTCCCCCCGATGCCCCAGGGCAGGCCCATCGTGCCGCCTGTGCCGCCCGTGCCGCCGCTGCCCTTCCCGCCCGTGACGCCACCGTCCCCGGCGGGCTGGGAGGGCGACGCGCCCCGCGTCCGGCGAGGCGACGTGCGGGCCGCACTGCTGACCCTGCTCGCCGAGGAGCCGAAGAACGGCTACCAGATGATCCAGGACATCGAGTCCCGCAGCCGCGGCGTGTGGCGGCCGAGCCCCGGCTCGGTCTATCCCGCCCTCCAGCAGCTGGAGGACGAGGGCCTGGTGACCGGCGACGAGTCGGGCGGCACCCGCACCTACCGGCTGACCGAGCAGGGCCGCGCACAGGCCGACCGGCATCTCGGCGCCGAGGCACCGTGGGACGAGGTGGCCCGCACGATCCCCGAGGACCGTCACGAGCTGCGCCTGCTGTGGGCCCAGCTCAACGAGGCGTTCCTGCACCTGACGCGCACGGCCAACGACCGGCAGGTCGCCGCGGCCAAGCAACTGCTCAGGCAGACGCGCAGATCCGTTTTCCAGATTCTGGCGGAGGACTGAAGTGACCCACCAGACGGCCGTGGCCGTACAGAAGTTAACCAAGACCTACGGGAAGATCGAGGCCGTCAAGGGCATCGACTTCGAGGTGGCGCCCGGCGAGGTGTTCGGCTTCCTCGGCCCCAACGGCGCCGGCAAGACCACCACGATCAGCATGCTGTGCACGCTGGTCAACCCCACCGGCGGCAGCGCCACGGTCGCCGGATACGACGTGGTGCGCCAGCGTGACGAGGTGCGCCGCAACATCGGGCTGGTCTTCCAGGACCCGACCCTCGACGGCTACCTGAGCGCCGAGCAGAACCTCCGCTTCCACGCCGAGCTGTACGGCGTGCCGAAGAGCGTGGTCGCCGGCCGGCTCCAGCAGGTCATGGAGATGGTCGCGCTCTGGGACCGCAAGGACGCCAAGGTCATGACGTTCTCCGGCGGCATGAAGCGCCGGCTGGAGATCGCCCGCGGCCTGCTCCACTCGCCCCGGGTGCTGTTCCTGGACGAGCCCACCGTGGGGCTCGACCCGCAGACCCGCTCGGCCATCTGGGGCTACATCAACCAGCTGCGGCGCATGGAGGACATCACCATCTTCATGACCACGCACTACATGGACGAGGCCGAATACTGCGACCGGATCGCGATCATCGACCACGGCGAGATCGTCGTCATCGACTCGCCGGAGGCGCTCAAGGCCAGCGTCGGCAAGGACCGGGTGCAGATCCAGACCGGCGACGACGCGGGCGCCATCGAGGCGCTGCGGGACAGGTTCGGCCTCGACGCGGGCGTGCACGAGGGCGCGGTGACGTTCGCCGTGGCCTCGGGCGAGGAGTTCGTGCCGCGGCTGTTCGCCGAGCTCGGCATGCCGATCACCTCGGTCAGCGTCTCGCGGCCCTCGCTCGACGACGTGTTCATGTCCTATACCGGCTCCACCATCCGCGACGCCGAGTCCGGCGCCGACAACATGGCCTGGATGCGAACGATGGCGAGGCGATAGCGATGGCGACAGAGGCGATCGGCGTCCGGGTGCCCGCGCGCGGCGCGGGCCACGACCTCCGGGCGATCAAGGTGGTGCTCCACCGGGAGATGCTGCGCTTCGTCAACGACCGCACGCGCATGCTGTCGATGCTGCTGCAGCCGGTGCTCTGGCTCTTCGTCATGGGCACGGGGCTGGGCTCGCTGGTGCAGGGCTCGATCCCGGGCGTCGACTTCCGCACGTTCATGTATCCCGGCATGATCTCGATGACCGTGATCATGACCGGCATGTTCTCCGCCGGCTCGATCGTGTGGGACCGCGAGTTCGGCTTCCTGCGCGAGATGCTCGTCGCCCCCGTCTCGCGCGGGGCGATCGTCGTGGGCAAGTGCCTCGGCGGCGCGCTGGTGGCCACCGGGCAGGGCGTCGTCATCCTGGCCATGGCCGGGCTGGTGGGCGTCCCCTACTCGCCGACGCTGATGCTCACGCTGCTGGCCGAGATGTTCCTGGCCGCCTTCACGATCACCGCCTTCGGGGTGCTGCTGGCCGCCCGGATGAAGAACATGCAGACCTTCTTCGGGCTGATGCAGATGGCGATCATGCCGATGATGTTCCTGTCGGGAGCGATGTTCCCGCTGGCCAACCTGCCGTCGTGGCTGCACTTCCTCACCGTGGTCAACCCGATGACGTACGCGGTGGATCCGATGCGGCAGGCCGTCTTCGCCCACCTCGACGTCCCCGCCCAGGTGAACGCGGTGCTCAATCCCGGGGTCCAATGGTTCGGCTACCAGGTGCCGGTGCCGCTGGAGCTCGGCCTGGTGGCCGCGCTCGGTGTGGGGCTGCTGATGATCGGGATCGTGCAGTTCCGCCGGGCGGAGTGAGAGTTTTTCGCAATCCGAGTGCGACGACTCGATGACGGAGGGTAGCTTTCCCGAAGTGCAACGCCCCCCGAAAGGATTGGACATGCTTGACCTCCAGATGGAAGTTCGTGACCTCCAGACCAGGGTCGCGGCTCTCGAGTCTCGTACAGTGAGTGGCGTGCCTGACGTGAGCATCGCCGAGCGCTTCACCGCCCTGCACGATCGCGTGAGCGACGTCGGGCAGAACATCCTCGCCAAGATCGACGAGCGGTTCGATCAGCTCGACCAGAAGATCGACATCCGGATCACAGAGGTCCGGTCGGAGATGAAGGTCGGCTTCTCGCAGGTCGACCAGCGGTTCGAAGCCATCGACCAGCGATTCGAGAGGATCGACCAGCGGTTCGAAGCCATCGACCAGCGATTCGAGAGGATCGACCAGCGGTTCGAAGCCATCGACCAGCGATTCGAGCAGGTTGACGGGAGCTTGGCCGAGATCAAGGCGCTGCTCGTGGGCATGAGCGCGAAGGCGCCCGAGAACCGGGTCAACTGAGTGGGTGAGGCCCGGGGCGGACGCGCCCCGGGCCTCGACGTGCGGCGGTGTGGTGGTTACCGCTTCACGCGGACGTAGTCTCTGCGGCTGGTGTCGCCCCAGGTGTCGTCGTCACCGCGGAAGACGAGCTTCCACCAGCCCGACTTCCAGCCCTTGACCTTGGTGTAGACCTTGCCGCTGTCGTTGGACCAGGTCGACTTCACGTACTGCCACTTGTGCGAGCCGGCCGGCTTGAAGTACAGCCGGACCTTGCCCGAGTAGCCCTCCCAGGAGCCCTCGTCGTCGACCTGCAGCTTGCCGCTGAACTTCACGTACTTGCCGCGCTTGACCGGCTCCGGATAGGCGTTGAACTTGACCAGGCGGGTGTCGGCCTTGTCGACCTGGACCGGCGGCGGGGTGGGCTGGACCACTCGGACCCAGTCGGGGCCGCTGGCCGTGCCGTTGACGCCCTTGGTGCCGGCGTACTCCGCGCGCCACCAGCCCGAGGTCTCGGCGGTGGTGGCGGCCCAGAAGCGGCCGTCGCGGCCGGTCACGTCACTGGTGACCAACTGCCAGCGGTCGGAGCCGTGGGCCTTGAACGTGATGTTCACGCGCTGGCCGGCCAGGGCGCGCCAGCCCTCGGACTCCAGGGTGCCGGTGAAGTTCAGCCTGTCGCCCTTGTCGACGGGCTCGGGACGGGCGTCGAAGCCGACGATCCTGCTGTCGCGGTCGCGGAACTTGACGTCGACCCGGTCGGTGTCGCTGACCGAGGCCCTGGCGAACTTGTCGCCGCCGAACTCGGCCCGCCACCAGCCGGTGGTCTCGGCCCGCACCCGGGCGGCGAACCAGCCGTTGCCGGCGGTCGTCACCTTGGTGACGTGCCGGTAGGCGTCGGTGCCCTTGGCGCGGAAGGTGATCGTCACCTGCTTGCCGCCGTAGCCCTTGCCGTCGGCGAGGAGCTGGGCGGAGACCCTGATCTGGTCGCCACTGTCGACCAGGTCGGGGTTGGCGTCGAAGTCGACGATCTTGGTGTCGAGTGCCTTGCGGACCTCGAACGTGCCGTTGACGGACTTGTCGCCGTCGCCGTGGGCGATGGCGAGGAAGCTCCACTGGCCGGCGTTCGCGGCCTCGAAGGTCTTGGTGCCAGTCCATCGGGTCCACTGACCGTGCGGCTTCGGCGTCAGCTCGACGGGGCTGCCGACGCTCACGCCCGGCGGCTTGAGCTGGAGCTCGGCCTTGCCGGCGTCCTTCGTGGTGAACGAGAACGTCGCTGTGACCGGCTTGTCGAAGATGACGATCGGCGGTGCGGGACTGATGGCTACGGGTGAGATGCTCGGCGCTATGGCCGCGGCCGACGCGGGTGATGCCAGGACGAACGCCCCGGCGCCCATCGCCAGCACGACGGCGACCGCGCGCATGCGTTGTAACATGCGGGTTCCTTTCTGGAGACCCAGTGGTTTCAACGCGGCATTGAGGGTGCCACGCGTATCTATCTCAGTAGACGTTTAAATCCCGGAAAGGGTTTAGAAATCTGACAAGCTGTTATAGATCGCAGTCAATCGGATCGGTCCAATAACATGTCACCTCAGACCGGCAGACGTGGACCGCCCAGGGGAGACATAATCGGGCTGTGGCGCGCGACACTGTTGAGACTCACTTCACCCAGGCGGTTGCGGCGCTCAAGGCGGGCCCGCCTCGAGATCCCGGGCGGCCGCTTCGCGAGGACGGTCCGCTGACCGGAGACCAGTGCCGGGTCCTGTTCCAGCACCAGCTCGACAGCCGCATCCTCGACATCGCGGCCCGCTGGCTCCGTGAGCAGGACCAGGGCCACTACACGATCGGCTCGGCCGGCCACGAGGGCAACGCCGCCGTGGCCGCCGCCCTGCGCCCGGGGGATCCGGCGCTGCTCCACTACCGGTCCGGCGCCTTCTATCTCACCCGGTCCGAGCAGGCCGGGCGGCTGCCCGAGCAGGGCATCCGCGACATCCTGCTGGGCCTGACCGCCTCGGCCGACGAGCCGATCGCGGGCGGGCGGCACAAGGTCTTCGGTCACCCGGATCTGGCGATCATCCCGCAGACCTCGACGATCGCCAGCCACCTGCCACGCGCCGTGGGCGTGGCCTTCGCCATCGAGCGGGCCCGCGCCCTGGGCGTCACCTCGGCCTGGCCGGGCGACGCGATCGCCGTGTGCAGCTTCGGCGACGCCTCGGTCAACCACGCGACCGCGCTGTCCGGCTTCAACACCGCCGCCTACGCCACCCACCAGGGTCAGGCGATGCCGATCCTGTTCGTGTGCGAGGACAACGGCCTCGGCATCAGCGTGCGCACGCCCCAGGGCTGGGTGGAGGCGGCGGCGCGGCGCCCCGGCATCGAGTACTTCTCGGCCGACGGCTGCGACCTGGCCGACACCTACGCCGCGGCGGTGCGGGCGGTCCGCCATGTCCGCACCCACCGCTCCCCCGCGTTCCTGCACCTGAGCACCGTCCGGCTGATGGGCCACGCGGGGTCCGATGTCGAGTCCGCCTACCGCACCCAGCGCGAGATCCGCGCCGACCTCGAACGCGACCCGCTCGTCGGATCCGCCCGCCTGCTCGTCGAGGCCGGGCTGGACACGCCGGAGGAGCTGCTGCGGAGATACGAGCTGTCGCGCGAGCACGTGCTGCGCATCGCCCTGGAGACCACCCGCACCCCGCGGCTCGGCTCGGCCAGGGAGGTCATGAAGCCGCTGGCGCCCCGCCGGGCCGACATGATCGCCAAGATCAGCCCGGTGGCCGCCGAGAGCGCGGTCAGGGAGCGGGCCTTCGCCGGGTCGATGCCCGAGGCGGAGCGGCCGATGACGCTCTCCCAGTCGATCAACCGCACACTGGCCGACGCGCTGGCCGTCTACCCCGAGATGATGGTCTTCGGCGAGGACGTGGCCAGGAAGGGCGGCGTCTACGGCGTGACCCGGGGCCTGCAGAAGCGGTTCGGCGGCGGCCGGGTCTTCGACACGCTCCTCGACGAACAGGCCATCCTCGGGCTGGCGCTCGGCGCCGGGGTGTCCGGGCTGCTGCCGGTGCCGGAGATCCAGTACCTCGCCTACCTGCACAACGCGCTCGACCAGATCCGCGGCGAGGCCTCGACGCTCTCGTTCTTCTCCCAGGGCTCCTACGTCAACCCGCTGGTGGTCCGGGTCGCCGGCTACGCCTACCAGAAGGGGTTCGGAGGCCACTTCCACAACGACAACGCGATCGGCGCGCTGCGTGACATCCCCGGCCTGGTCATCGCCTCTCCCTCGCGCCCGGACGACGCCTCGGCCATGCTCCGCACCTGCCTGGCGGCCGCCCGCACCGAGGGATCGGTCTGCGTGTTCCTGGAGCCGATCGCGCTCTACCACACGCGCGACCTGTTCGACGAGGGCGACGGCGGCTGGCTGGCGCCCTACGCTCCCCCGTCGCGCTGGCGGGAGACCCATGTGCCGATCGGCCGGGCGCGGTCCTACGGCGACGGGCGTGACCTGACGATCGTGACGTTCGGCAACGGGCTGTGGATGAGCCTGCGGGCCGCGGTCCGGCTGACGCAGGAGGGCTACAGCTGCCGGGTGCTCGACCTGCGCTGGTTGGCGCCGCTGCCGGTCGACGACCTGCTGAGGGCGGCCGAGCTGACGGGCAAGGTGCTGATCGCCGACGAGACCCGTCACACGGGCGGCGTCTCGGAGGGCATCGTGGCCGAGCTGGTCGACGCCGGCTTCACGGGACAGATCGCCCGGGTGACGTCGGCCGACAGCTTCATCCCGCTGGGGGCCGCCGCCAATCACGTGCTGCTGTCGGAGGAGGAGATCGAACAGGCCGCCCGCAAGCTGCTCGGCTGAATGCACGGCTTGTCGCATGATGACTGCATCTGTTAACAAGCCTGAAACGCGCGCCCCGTGGCGCTCCCGCCAGGCGGGCGGCCGGAGGCGTGGCCGTGGTGATCTGCGACCACCTCCACCGGCTGTTCTCCGACCCCTACTACGCGCGGTTCCTGTCGGCCGGCGGTGAGGTGCTGGCGGAGCACGGCGTGCCCCTCATGGTGACGACGGTGCCCCCGGCCGATCCCGGCGCCCTGCCCGTGCTCGCGGGCGCCGCCGACGGGGTGCTGCTGATCGGGGCGCGGGAGCGGCATCCGCTGGCGATCACGCTGTCCACCTCGGGCATCGCCGTGCGCGGCATCGGGCGGCCGCCCGACGACGTGAAGCTGCCGTACACCGACGTCGACAACCACGACGGGGCGCGGCAGGCGGCCGAGCACCTGCTGCTCGGCGGGCGGCGGGCGGTGACCGCGATCGCGGGGCCGCCGCCGCTGCCCGCCGCGCAGGACCGGCTCGAAGGCTTCCTCCGCATGCTCCGGCGGGCCGGGATCGGCGACGTGCCCGTGGCGTACGGCGACTTCAGCATGCCGTCGGGCACGCACGCGATGCAGTGGCTGCTGCGGCGCGCGCCCACGCTCGACGCGGTGTTCGCGGCGTCCGACCTGATGGCGGCCGGAGCGATCCACGCGCTGAGACGGGCCGGGCGCAGGGTGCCGGACGACGTGGCGGTGATCGGGTTCGACGACGCGCCGGTGGCGCGGCGGACCTTGCCGGCGCTGACGACCGTCCGCCAGCCCGTGGAGGAGCTCGCCGCGCTGGCCACCCGGCTGCTGCTACACCGGCAACGAGCGCAACGGCAACAACCTGACCGGCTCGCTGCCCAACGCTCCGCTGTCCGGCCACTGGTTCTCCGCCCAGTTCCGGCAGCTCCTGCAGAACGCCAACCCGCCGCTGTAGACCTCCGATGAGCTCCACGGCTCCGGCCCCGTCCACGGGCCGGAGCCGTGCGCCGTGAAAGTGATCGGGCGGATCGGGAGATAAAGGGGTGTCCGCTGATCGCGTCCGGAGGGTTGCACATGACGGTGGAAGCATCGTGACGGCGATGTCCTGGGCCGCCGGCCCGGCGCGTGACGCCGTGGCCGCGCGGCGCCCGCTCGCCGACGGCGAGGTGTTCGCCGAGGTGTTCGACGCCTACTTCGGCGAGATCCACGGCTACGTCGCCCAGCGGCTCGGCCCGGACAGCGCCGAGGACGTCGTCGCCGACGTGTTCCTCGTCGCGTTCCACAAGCGCGCGGCCTACGACCCCGACCGCGCGAGCGTGCGGGCCTGGCTGTACGGCATCGCCACCAAGCTGGTCGGCAAGCACCGCCGCCTGGAGGCCCGCACGCTGCGGGCGCTCGGCCGCCACGGCCCGGAGGCGGACGCGCCGGGTCACGAGGACCGGGTCACGGTACGGGTCAGCGCGCAGAGCCTGCGGGCCGACCTGACGGCGGCTCTGGCCCGGCTCGACCGGCGCGACCGCGACGTGGTGCTGCTCGTCGCCCTGGCCGGGCTGAGCCACCAGGAGATCGCCACGGTGCTCGGCATCCCGTACGGCACCGTCGGCTCGCGGTTGAGCCGGGCCAGGAGGAAGCTGCGCGGCGCCCTGGGCGGCGCCAATCCGATGCACGTCCTGGAGGAGGCCGACCGTGGATGAGCTGCGGCGGATCCGCGACCTGTACGGCGACCCGCGGCCCGATCCGGCTGCCGAGGCCAGGGTGCGCGCGCGGCTGGCGGCCGAGCCGCGACGCGTCGTCCGCAGGCGCCTGTCCTGGACGGCCGCCGTGGCCTGCCTCGCCGCGGCGGTGGTCGCGGTGGCGTTCGCCCTGCCGTCGGGGGGCGACCTGTCCGGACGGTCCATTCTGCTCGCGGCCGCCACGACGGCCGCCTCGGGACCGGCGAGCGGAGGGACGTACTGGCACATCAGGAAATTGCGCCCGGGGACGGAGGTCACCGAGCTGTGGGTCGCCCGGGACGGGCGGGCCTGGCGCGGGCGGGGGGCGCCGGGTGAGCCTCTCACGGTCACCCGGGTCACCGGCGGGGCGCCCTTCAGCATGGCCGGGCGGGACCTGACCCTGGAGCAGATCCTGCGACTGCCGTCCGACGCCGGCGCGCTGCGGGAGTGGGCCGCCGGGGCGCTGCCCGCGGGGTCCGGCGGCGGGGTCATGGCCGACGCGCTCAGCGGGCTGCTGTGGAGCAAGCCGTCTCCGCCCGGCGTCCGGGCCGCCGCCTACCGGCTGCTCGCCGACCTGCCGGACGTCCGTTACCTGGGCGGGCGCACCGACCAGCGGGGACGGCCGGGCGAGGCGTTCTCCTTCACCCCCGGGCCGGGGGTACGCCGGACCCTGATCATCGACCCGGCCAGCTCCCGGGTGCTGTCCTGCGCCGACACCGGCCCGGACGGCGCGAGCGAACGGCTCGAACTGGTCCTGGAAGCCGGCTGGACCGACACGGCCCCGCCCACTCCAGACCACCCCTGAAACACCCACCCGAAGCCCGGGTGCCGTAACCGGCGAGCTGCGTGACCGCCCGTAGGCGCGGTCGCGCTCGCCTGCTCGATCCCCGGCACGTTCCGCGGCTGGAAGAGCCGCGACGCGCCTTCGTTCATCGCGCCGCGCGTGGGTCTCGCGCGCCCGGAATCAGGAGCGACAAGATGTTCTGGCGTAGCCGGCCCGGCCGGGCGATCTGCCTGGCCGACCAGTTTCCCGCGGTCGACGTGCGGGAGGTGGTGCGCGGCCGGGTCAGGTTCGTCGGCCTGCCGCCCGTGGACCTGGGCCCGGACGTCGACTGGCGGTCGAACCCGCACGGCAACCGCTCGTGGGCGCTGAACCTGCACACGCTGCGCTGGGTGGGGCGGCTGGTCGCAGAGTACGAGCGGAAGGGCGACCGGGATCTCCTGGACCGGGCGGCGGCGCTCGCCGATGGCTGGATGCGCGAAAACCCCCGGGGTGGATCCGGCGTCAGCCCGTGGGCGTGGGCCGAGCACGCGGTCGCGCTGCGGGCCCCGGTGCTGGTCTGCCTCAGCGCGCATGTACGCACTCCTCGCCTGTGGCGCGCCCTGGCCGAGCACGGCGAGATCCTGGCCGATCCCGCGTCGTACCGGCAGGGCCACAACCACGGGCTGGACCAGGACATCGGACTGCTGGTGGTCGGCTGCCGCCTGGGCCGGGACCGCTGGCGCGAGCTGGCGATCCGGCGGGTGACCGCCTCGGCCGAGCTGGCCATCGACGCGCAGGGTGTGCTGCACGAGCAGGCCCCGAGGTACGGCCTCTACGTCCACCGGCGGCTGGGCGTGGCGCTGCGCGCGATCGAGGAGAGCGGCGCCCGGATGCCCGCCCGGCTCGCCGAGAGCCGCACCTCGCTCGAGACGTACATCGCGCACGCCACCCAGCCCGACGGCCGTCTGGTGCCCATCGGGGACAGCCCGGCCGGCGCCCGCGCGCCCGGTTTCGCAGCCGCCCTCGCGCACGGGGAGCCGGTGGTGAAGGTGTTCGACGGCGGTTACGTCTTCGGCAGGACCGCCTGGGACGACCCGGAGGCGTCCCACTACTCGATCAGGTTCGGGCCGGGGCGGCGGTTGCACGGGCACGAGGACCATCTCGGCGTCACGTACCACGCGCACGGCCGGGACATCCTGGTCGAGGCCGGTTTCCACTCCTACGAGAGGACCGCTTACACCGAGTGGACGCGGTCACCCGAGGCGCACAACGTTCCGGTCGTGGTGGGCGCCGGGTTCCGGCCGGGCACGTCCACCCGGCTGACCGCCCGCGCACTGGGGCCCTCGCGGCAGACCTTCCGGCTCACCGACGACGCCTACGGCGTGCCCCGTACCCGAGAGGTCCTGGTCGAGCACGGGCCCCACCTGATGGCCGTGCTGGACTCGGTGCCCGCCGGGTCCATGGCGCACAGCCTGTGGCACTTCGCCCCGGCGCTCCGGCCGGTCTCGCACCGCGACGGCGTGGTGGTGCTCGGCGACGGCGACTGGCGCGTGACCCTCGTCCACCTCGCGCTCCCCTCAGGTGGCCGGCCCGCCGACCCGGCCGGTGAGCAGACGGTGGGAACCAGCACCGTCTCGACCGGATACCTGCGGACGGCCGAGGCGGTGACCGTGTCGTCCCCCGAGGCGTCCCGGCTCCTCACCGTGGTCGTGCCCGGCACGGCGGACGCGCGGGTCTCGACCGCGAACGGGGTGATCACCGCGCACACGCCCGGCGGCCCCGTCACGCTCCCGTGGCCCCTTCAGGCGCCGTACAGCGAGTCGGCGCAGGTGTGAGCGGCGAGGTCGCGGGGGTCTAGAGCCAGCGGTCTAGAGCCAGCGGTCTAGAGCCAGCGGCCGACGGGAGGCGCGGCCGGATCGGGGGCCGGGCCGCGCCCGGTGATCCAGGCCGCCAGCCGGGCGGCCGTCCCGCGCACCTCGCACAGGACGCCCTCCTCGTCCGGCGGGCCCGTGGGCGGCGGTGCGCTCACCGTCCAGGAGCGCTGCCTGTCATCCGGCCGGAGCACCAGGCCGGGCCCCTGGCCGCGGCGCTCCCACAGCCCGGTCACGTCCGTGAGCAGCGCGTCCACGAAGGCCGGCGGGAAGTCCTCGAACCGGCCGCCCGACCCCAGGTCCACCGCGTGCACCCACACCTCGCGGGCGCGCATCCACACGATCTCCGCGGCGGGCACCAGGCGCCCCTGCGCGGTACGCACCCGGGCGGCCCACCTCGGGCCGGTCAGCGTGCCGAGGTCCGACCGCAGCTCGTCCGCGGTCTGCTTCACCAGGCCGGTCAGCGCCTCGGGCGAGAGCCGGGCGAGCTCCTCGATCTCGGCCGCCCGCGCCTCGCCGGAGGCGTACATCGGGGTCTCCGCCCCCGTGCGCGCCCAGTGCACGAGCCTGCGCAGGGCGCGCGCGTTGGCGGCGACGTGCGCCACCAGGTGACGGCCCGTCCAGCCGGGCAGCAGGCTCGGCCGGTCGAGGTCGTGGCCGGCCAGGCGGCCGGCGAAGTAGGACGTGCCCGAATCCAGCCAGGCGAGACGCTCGGCGTCGGACGGGCGGCCCTCACGGCCGGTGTCAGGCATCGCGGCGCGCCGTGTTGACCAGTTCGCCGACGCCCGCGATGCGGGTCACGACCTTGCTGCCGTGGGCGAGGTAGCGCGGCGGCCTGCGCGCGTGCCCCACCCCGCCGGGCGTGCCCGTGGCGATCACGTCGCCGGGACGCAGCGTGAGGATCTCCGACAGGTACGAGACGAGCTCGGCGGGTGGGAAGACCAGGTCGGCGGTGTCGGCCTGCTGCACCACCTCGCCGTCGACCTCGCACTGCATGGTCATCGGACCGCCCACCTCGTCCGGGGTGACCAGGTAGGGGCCGAACGGGGTGGTCGCCTCGAACGTCTTGCCCTGCAGCCACTGCAGGGTGCGGTTCTGGTAGTCGCGGGCCGTCACGTCGTTGAACACGGAGTAGCCAGCGATGGCGGCCCGCGCCTGTTCGGGGGTCGCGTGCCGGACGTTCGCGCCGATGACGACGGCGAGCTCGGCCTCCCAGTCCATGGCCTCGGAGACGGCGGGCAGCACGATGTCGTCGTAGGGGCCGATCAGCGCCTCGGCGTACTTGGCGAACAGCGTGGGGTAGGCGGGCAGCTCACGCCCCATCTCCAGGATGTGGTTGCGGTAGTTGAGCCCGACACAGATGATCTTTCCCGGCCGTGGCACCACCGGCGCGAGGTCGGCGGTGGCCAGCGGATGCCGGGGGCCGTCGGCTGCGGCGGCCCGCTCGCGCCAGTCCGGCTGGGCGAGCAGCTCCCCGACGTCGCGGACCCCGATCTCCACGGCGTGGTCTCCGTCCACCCGCGCGGCCGTCGTACGGCGGGGCAGGCGCAGGGTCGCGAGCCTCATGCGAGCTCCTCTCGATGCTGGCGCCGGCCCTCGAAGACGGGCGTGTCGGCGAAACGGAACAGGTCGAAACGGGTGCCGGCACGGAAGGACCACGCGCACCAGGACGGCACGACCACGAGGTCGCCCCGGGTGGGCACGCGCTCCACGCCGTCCAGCGTCACCGTGCCTTCCCCGTCGAACACCTGGTAAACCGACGATCCGACCTCGCGGCAGGCGGCGGCGTCGGGCGTGCTCTCGTCGCTCACCTGGTCGGGCCGGAACTCTGAGCCCCACGCTAGAGGTCCGTTCCGCACTACGCACTACCGTTCTGCCACGAAGAACAGGCGGCCGGCCGGGGCTTCGCCGACGCGGTCGCTAGAGCCAGTCGCGCCGTTTGAAGACCATGTAGAGGACGAGGCAGACGGCGGCCATGAGGAGGATCGCGAACGGGTAGCCGAAGGTCCAGTGGGTCTCCGGCATGACGTCGAAGTTCATCCCGTAGATGGTGCCGACCAGCGTCGGCGCGAACAGGATGGCCGCCCAGGCGGAGATCTTCTTGACCTCCTCGCCCTGCCGGATGCTGGCCTCGGTCATCTTGGCCATCTCGGAGTTCTGCGCCTGGGTCACCAGCGTGGAGTTGACCAGCAGGATGTCCTGGAGCATCTGGCGGAAGCCGGCCAGCCTCTCGTTCACCGTGATGGCGTGGTCTGCCACGTCACGCAGGTAGCTCTGCAGCTCGTCGTTGACGCCGTACTTGGCGGCCCCGGCGATGAAGCCGTCGATCATCCGCGCCAGCGGCGCCGTGGCCCGCTGGAACTCGATCACCTCGCCCGACAGCTCGTAGACGCGGCGGGAGACCGCCGGGTCACCGCCGAACACCTGCGCCTCGATCTCCTCGATGTCCTTCTGCAAGCCCGCCACCACCGGGGCGTAGCCGTCGACCACGGCGTCGAGGATGGCGTACAGGACGGCCTGCGGGCCCTGCCGGAGCAGGTCGGGGTCCGACTCCATGCGCTTGCGGACGGACTGCAGGTCGGGCGCCTCCGCGTGCCGTACGGTGAGCACGAAGTTGGGGCCGACGAAGACGTGCAGCTCGCCGAACGCGACCTGTTCGACGTCGTCGAGGTAGACGGCGGCGCGCAGCACCACGAACAACGTGTCGCCGTAGCGGTCGTACTTCGGCCGCTGCGAGCCGACGATGGCGTCTTCCAGGGCCAGCTCGTGCAGCTCGAACTCCTCCGCGAGCTTGACCAGCTCCCACTCCTTCGGCCGGTAGAGGCCGATCCAGGCCAGGCTGTCCGGCATCTCCTTGAGGCGTTCGAACGCGTCGGCCAGCGAGCCGGGGTTGTCGACGCGCTTGCCGTCGCGGTAGATCGCGTTGTCGATGACGGTCGGCCGGTAGGGGGCCTCGTCGGTGGCGCGGGGGTCCATCGAGTGCTCGGGGGCTCCCTCGCGGCTGGAGTCGCCGCGCCGGAAGCCCTTCATCCGTGCCATACGGCTCCTTACGTTAACCGGTCGAGTTCGCGTGTCGCCCGGTCGCGGATGGTCTTGCGCCACATCGGCGTCCAGCCGAACAGCAGGCCGTGGGGCTTGCCGAGGGCCATCCTGGACCAGCGTTTGAAATCGAACTCATCGTGGTGGCGGACGATCAGCCCGTTCTCGAACCTGAAAAGCACGTCGACCTCGTTGACGACCTCGCGCCCGGTGCTCGAGAAGACATAGCGGACGGTCCAGCGGGCGGTGCCGGTGAAGTCGTCGGCCGTCACGACAGAGTAATCGGACCTGAGACCGTCGCGAACCCCGAGTTGCAGCCGCCACATCGCCATGACCCTGTCGCGCCCCTCGACCTCCTGGAAGATCGGGTCACCGTAGCTCACTTCGGGGTGGTAGCAGCGTTCCATGGCCGCGTAGTCCACACGGCCGAGAGCTTCGTAGAAGGCGCCTATCAGCGCCACGTGCCGATCGTTCACCCTTCTATCAGACCATGGCCGAGGCGTTGTGCCAGCAGACGGCCCTCACCCAGTCGTCACCGAGGTCGAGCCGGTCGAGCGCCCGCAGCTGGTGCGCGTACGAGTGCGGGATCGTCGGGAAGTCGCTGCCGAGCACCACTTTCCCCGCCAGGCCGAGATCGAGCAGGGCGGGCCGCAACCTGGCCGGAAAGGGCATGCCGCGCTCGGCGAAGTCGGTGAAGGTCATCGTGGTGTCCAGGGCCACCCGTTCGTAGCGGGCCGCCAGGTCGAAGAACGGGTCGTACTCCGGCATGCCCAGGTGGGCGATCACCACCCGGAGCCGAGGGTGCCTGCGGAGCACCTCTCCGATCGGCCCGGGCCCGACGTGGCCGCCCGGCACCGGCACCGAGCTGGCGTGCACGATCACCGGCAGGCCCGACTCCGCCAGCAGGCCCCAGATCTCGTCGAGCTCGGCGTGCCGCGGGTCGAAGGCGCCGACCTGGAGGTGCACCTTGAAGATCCGCGCCCCGTCCGCCAGTGCCCGCCGCACGTAGCCGATGGCTCCGGGCTCGGGGTAGAAGGTCGCCGACGGGAGGCAGCCCGGGGTGCGGCGGGCGAAGGCCAGGGTCCAGTCGTTCAGATCGGCGGCCATGTCGGGCTTGTGCGCGTAGGCGAGCGCGGGAAACGATCGCACGCCCAGTTCGCGCAACCGGGCGACGCGTGCCTCCACCGGCCACTGATACTCGATCTTCCAGCCGCCGCCCATCAGCGGCCCGCCGTGTTCGAAGTGATGCCAGACCCTGCGCTCCATCCGCTCGGGCAGGAAGTGGACGTGCAGGTCGATCAGCCCGGGCAGGCCCAGCGATCGCCACCACTCCGGAACCAGGGCATCAGAATCAGATTCTGTGAGCACAGCCCAGACTTTACCCGGATAGGGTTTTCTCCTGATGGACAAGCTCTGGGCCCACCTGATCGAGGTTCAACCCGCCCCCGACCCGTGGGTCGTGGTGATCTCCGCACTCGCCGCACTCGTGATCGTCTCCGTCCGCACCTCCTGGCACCTGTCCAGAGGGCTGATCACGATCGCCCACGAGGGTGGCCACGCGCTGATGGCGCTGCTCACCCGGCGCAAGCTCGAAGGCATCCGGCTGCACTCCGACACCTCGGGCGTGACGCTGACCAGGGGCAGGCCCAACGGTCCCGGCATGGTCCTGACCGCGCTCGCCGGCTACCTCGCGCCGTCGCTGCTCGGGCTGGGCGCCGCCTGGCTGACCGAGCAGGGCCGCATCACGCTGCTGATCTGGGGCGTGCTGCTCTTCCTCGTCTGCATGCTGCTGCTGATCCGCAACCTGTACGGCGCGCTGATCCTGCTGGCGACGGGCGGGGCGGTGTTCGCCCTGTCGATGTACGCGCCGAGCGAGGTGCAGCAGGCGGCGGCCCTGGCGGCGGTCTGGTTCCTGCTGCTCGGCGGGGTGCGGCCGATCATCGAGCTGCAACACAAGCGGCGCAGGCGGCAGGCGCGCGACTCCGACGCCGACCAGCTGGCCCGGTTGACGTTCCTGCCCGGCGGCTTCTACGTGTTCTTCTTCCTGCTGGTGGCGTGCGCCTCGGTGGTGGCTGGGGCCTATCTGATGAACCCTCTCTAGCCTCCTCTCCCTTGGCGCCGTGCCGTCCGCCGGGGAACGGCCACGGCGACCCGCTCCTCGTCCTGCGATCCTCTCCGACTTCCACGCTGCGCCGGTCCGGGATTGTCGGTGCGAAGCCTTACCTTAGAGCCCGTGTCCGAACAGCCTCTGACCCTCGACGCCGCGCTCTCGGAGGAGGCGGTGCTGTCGACGTACCGCCGGATGTTCGCGGCGCTGGCCCGCGACAGCGGCGCGGTCGTCGACGATCCAGCCCTGGTCGACATCGCCGAGACGCTGTTCGCGGCGTTCGCGGAGGCGGGCGAGGAGTGGCTGACGCACGAGCAGATGCGCTTCGCCTGCCGTGCCTATCCGGGTGACCAGTTCGACAACCGGCTGCGCGTGCTCAAGGGGCTGGGCGCGATCCGCGAGGTGTTCCCCAAGCCCAACCAGCTGCGCTATCGGGCGTCGTTCACCAGCGTGGTCGGGCTGATGTTCATCCGGCGGATGATGGACGACGGCGGCCAGTCCGAGATGCACCGGCTGCTGGCGCTCGAAGACCTCAACGTCGCCGACCCGCGCACCACCATGGACGAAGCCAGGCAGAGCGCCGCCGGCCTGGCCCGCGCGTTCCGGCTGTGGGCGCTGGAGCTGATCACGCTCACCATGGGCACCATCGAGGAGCTGCGCGAGCAGGCGCCCAAGCTGTGGGGCACCGAAGAGATCGCCCGCCGGGCGCAGAGCCTGCACGGCACGATCCTGACCCGCTGGCCCGAGCTCGACCGGGTCTGCACCGACCTGCGCTCGGCCATCTACGCCTACAGCGACGCCTCCCGCCGGGCGGCCGGCCGGCTGGCCGATTCGGCGGGCACCACCCGCAACCTGACGCTGCTGCCGACCGAGACATGGCGCACGTTCACCCAGACGGCGTCCAAGGAGCGCCTCGCCTCGGTGCTCGACGACTTCGTCTTCGACGCGCCCGCGCCCTGGCACGATCCGGCGGCGATCGCCCGCGCGGTCGACGAGGCGCCGCGCCCGGCTCCCGCGCAGCCCACTCCCCCGCGTTCCACGCTGCCCGACCCCGGTCCCGAGGGCTCGCTCGACTCCTCTCCCGGCGCCGCGGTCCAACGCCTGGCGGCGGTCGCGGAGTCCCTGCTGGGGGCGTCGTCGCGGGTGGCGCTGGCCGACGTCCTGGCCTCCGACTGGCCCTCCGCCCGTCGCCTCCTCGCCGACCTGACCTCCGTCGACCTGCGTCCCGAGCTGCCCTACCGGCTCGTGTGGTCCGGCGACCTCACGATCGATCCGGCGCGCGAGCCCGCCTGGCTCTCCCACGGCCACTTGGAGCGCACCCCATGACCGAGCAGCCGCCCGACACGCCTGCCGCCCTCGCGCCGCTTCCCGAGGGCCCAAGGCACGAGCACGCCCCGGACCAGGCCACGCACGCACGAGGCCCTGACCTGCGCACACACACCCCGGACCAGGGCCTGCACGTACGAGGTCCGGAGCAGACCGCCTTGGCACCCGTTCCGGATGCCGAGGCGCATGTGCGGGCGCGGTCGGGTGGCCCGCTCCGGCTGGCCGCCGGGGTGCCGGCGCCCGCGGGCATGCTCCGGCTCACGCGTTCCGACTCCGGCGGCGAGGCGCTGCCCGTGTGGCCCGACGGGGTGACGCCGTCGCTGCTGGAGGAATACCAGGTGGCGCCGGTCCCCGTGGAGCGTTCCGGTGAGACCCGGCGGGTCCTGGCGGCCTGCCTCGCGTGCTGCTGGTCCGACCTGTCGGTGGATCCCTGGCCCGGTGCCCCCGCCCCGGTGGAGCTGGTGCTCGACACCTACCGGGCGCTGATCGGGCGGGCCGACGATCTCATGCGCAACTGGGCCATCGGGGCGCTGCGCCGGTTGCACGACTCCGCGTGGATCGTCATGGCCGACGGCCTCGTCTCGCTCGGCCCCCGGTGCGCGCTGTGGCCGGTGGAGTCTCACGCGCAGCTCAAGGAGCTGCTCCGACGCATCCCCGAGCCGGAGCGAAGCGAGCTGACCGTGGTGGCCGACGCCGACCTGGTGGCCGCGGCCCGCCCGGCGGTCACTCCGGGCACCCCGTCCGTCCCGGCTTCCCGCACCCCACGCTCTGGCACCCCAGCCCCCGGCACCCCGGCGTTGGCCGGCGACGCGCCTTCCGCGAGACCGGCGTCCGTCGCGGCGCCCGGTGACGGACCAGAGGCCGGTGACTCTGTCTCCGGCGGGGGTCCGGCGCTCGGGGGCCGGGTCGAGGGGAGCGTGGCGGAGTTCGGCGATCTGCTGGACGGCTATGACGAGCGGCGGCGGGCCGAGTTGGTGGCGGCCTTCATGGCGGTGGAGCACGCCGCCGAGCCCGTGCAGGAGGCCCGATTCGGCGCGCTGCGCGATCCGGCGTTGCGCCTCACGCTGGGCGAGATGCTGGCCCGGCGCGGGCGCACGCTGATCCAGCACAGGGAGCGCTGGATCTCGGGCTACGACGACGGCGCCGCCCGGGCGGGCAGCCGGCTGGGTGAGGGCGAGCGGGCGGTTCTCACCCTGGTGCTGGTGCACTCGGTGGCGATCCCCCGGGCGGAGGGCCTGCTGCCCGAGGACACCTGGGCGTCACCGCACCCCACACCTGCCGAGGAGCTACGACGCCACACCCAGCTGCCGATCGGCGAGTTGGAGGCGGCGCTGCGCACGCTGCGGCACGCCGGTCTGCTGACTCAGGTGAAGGCCGGCGAGGAGGCGGGCGGTTACGTGCCCGGGCCGCAGTTCCACCGGCTCACTCCGGCGGCGCGGCGGCGGTTGCAGGAGGAGCTGATCCTGGCGGCCGGGCCGCACACCCCGCTGGCGGCGGCCGTACGCGCGCGGAGAGCAGCCAGATAGCCCGGCCGCGAGAGAGCCGCGAGAGAGCAAGGCGGCGGCGACCGGGACGAGACGACCCGGACGAGACGACCGGGACCAGCAGACGACGGATGGAAGAGTGACGGGGGTTCGAGTGGCGCAGGTGGAGAACGTGGTCGGCGACCGGGTGCTGATCGCTGTGCAGGCGGTCAACATCTCACGGCTTTCGACCCATCCGGTGCCGACCGTTCCCGGCACGCTCATCGTCGTGGCGGGGGCGGGGCCCAAGGACTCCAACGGCGCGGGCAAGTCGTCGTTCATCGCCTCGATCACGGCGCTGCTGGGTGACGAGCAGTGGCGGTTCGCCTCCGGCGCCAAGGCGGTGTCGGAGCTGCTGTTCAACGCCGAGCTGGCCAGCGGCGCGGGTGCCCGCCAGTGGGCCAGCGCCGACCACGGCTACATCGTCGGCGTGTTCGGCCCTCCCGACGGCTCCCCGCAAACCCCCGGCAGCCCGGATGACGGCTCCCCGCGAGCCCCCGGCAGCCCGGATGACGGCTCCCCGCGAGCCCCCGGCGGCCCGGATGACGGCTCCCCGCATGACGCCGAACTCCTCGAGACCGACGGGCAGGTGCGGCCCGGCCATCACGCGGGCGACGAGGAGCTGTTCGCGGTGCCCGACACCTCCGGTGGGGCGGTCACCGTGTGGCTGAGGGTCAATCAGGAGGCGCCGCATCTGGAGATCCGGTGGCGCGACGGTGTGCGGCTGGCGTCGGCCGCGTCCGAGGCCGAGCGGGTGGCGCGGGCCGACGAGATCTGGGCGTCGCTGCCCAGGTCCGCCGGACGGCGTGACGTGGTGGCACGCGACCTGACGAAGGTGCTCTACGGCGACCGGGTTCGGTGCGTGTCCTTCCTGTCCACCTCGGTGCGCAGCAAGGTGGCCACCAACCTGCTCTCCCAGCCGCTCAACGAGATCTCGCCGGAGCGCGTGTTCGAGGCCATCGCGGCTCTGACCGGCCTGGACGCCGAGCTGGAGCAGGAGCGGGAGGCGCGGCGCGACGAGCATGCCAAGCGGGTGCGGGCCGCGCAGGCGCGCGATCGGCTGGCCGAGTTCGAGACGGAGTCGAAGGCGCTGCTGGGCACGTTCGACCGACGTGACCAGGCGAGGATACGCCTGGCCGACGCGTTGCGGTGCTGGCGCGGCCGGCAGGCGCGCAAGCTCGCCGACGCGGCGGCCAAGGACGAGACCCTCGCCGCCGAGCTCGACCGGCATCGCGCGGCGGGCGAGGCGGCCGGTGAGGCCATCGCCATGGTCAAGGCGGAGATCAGCACGCTGAAGGACGACACGCTGGACCGGCGGGTCGCTGAGGCGCGCAAGGAGTTGGCGGTGCTCCAGGCACGGGCCGCCAAGCTCGAAGCCGACCGGGCGGTAGCCGAAAACTCCGCCGACGAGCTGCGCGGCCGGATCCCGGCGCTGGAGGAGACGCGCCGGTTCGCCGACGGCCGCGACGTGCCGGCGGCCCAGCGGGAGCTGCAGGAGGCCCGGCAGCGGCTGAACGAAGCGCTGAAGGCCCTCGGCGTGGCCGACCAGGAGGTGAGCTCGGCGCAGGCGGCCCTGGACGACGCCGAGGGCGGTCCCGCCGCGGCCCAGCTCAACGCGTTGGCCGCCGCGGGTGTGGACGCGACGGGCCTGCTCGACGCCCTCGACGTGGCCGAACAGGCCCGCGACTACGCCCACGCGGCCGGTCCGGCACACGCCGACGATCCGCCACACGCCGACGATCCGGCAGACCCCGATGGTCCGGCACACGCGGCCGGTCCGGCAGACCCCGATGGTTCTGCAGACGCCGACGGTGCGGCAGACGCGGACGGTGCGGCAGACGCGGACGGTGCGGCCGGTCGGGGCGTTCGGACCAGTGCGGGCAACGGCGGTGCGGGGCTGGGGTTGGACAGCCTGCGGGGGTGGCCGAACGAGCACGCCGTCATCGTCGACGCCGGGCAGTTGGCGGCGGCGGCCGCGGCGCTGGGCGATCTGCCGGGGTCGGTGCTGGTCAGTGCCGCCGGGGTGAGCGTGGTGGGGGCGTTCGACGGGGTGGCGACCGGGCGCGAGGCGCGCATCAAGGCGGCCGAACAGCGCCTCAACCGGGCCCGCGACATCCAGGAGACCGCGGCGCAGGCCGTACACGAAGGGGAGGAAGCCGTCGCGACGGCGCAGCGGCGGGTCGAGGGGGCGCGGGCGGGGGTGCGGCTCGCCGAGCTGGAGGCGCGGCTGGCCGGTCAGCGGTCGAGGCTGACCGAGCTGGCCGGGGCGCTTCAGGAGACCGCCCCCGCGGTGGCCGAAGCCGAACGACAGGCGGGCGCGCTCGACTTCCGGGCTCGCACGCGCGACATGGAGATCGAGCGGCTGGAGGGACGACGGCAGCGGCACGAGAGCGAGCGTGGCCAGGCGCGCGAGCAGGAGGCGCGGGTGGGCGTCGAGCGGGAGGCGCTCAAGCTCGACGTGCTGGCCGCCGACTGGGGCGGCACCGTCGAGGCGGCGCGCGAATGGCTTCGGGCGCTGGCCGAGGAGGAGCGTCCGCGCACCGCCGAGGAGTGGTGGCGGATCGCCGAGCGTCATTTCGACCAGGCGTTGCGCGACACGTTCCCGGAGGAGGACGCCGAGATCCCCGAGGAGCTGCGCTTCCTGCTGGCCGAGCGCGGTGGGAGCACGGCGCGTGAGCAGGCGACGTTCGCGGCGGTGTGCGGGGCGCTGGCGTCCTATCTGCGGGGGCAGGAGGAGTACGAGAAGCACCAGCGGCGCCAGATCGAGGCTCAGCTCGTGTCGAGGCAGCGTGACCTGGCCGCGGCGGCCAAGGGCGCGGAGGAGGCCGCGCACTCCACGGCGGTGCACCGCGCCGCGTTGAGCGCGGCGATCAAGGCGAGGCTCACTCGGGTGGCCGAGGAGTTCGAGAAACTCGACACCGGCTACGGCGGTTACGGCGCGACGCTGGAGTTCCCGGTGCCGCCCGCGCCGGCGGATCCGGAGCAGCGCTGGCAGTGGCGGGTGACGCCCAAGTGGCGGCGCGGAGAGGGGCAGGGGTTCGTCCCGTACAACCGCAGGGCCAACACGGCGCTCATGGACGAGAAGGCCGTCAAGCTCGTGTGCGCGGCGGCGATCGCGTCGTCCGGTGGTGGTCACCTGTGCCTGGTGCTCGACGAGCTGGGCCGCAACCTGGGCAAGGAGCACCGGCGCGAGGCGGTCGCGCTGTTCCGCAGGATCGGTGAGACGTACGGGATCACGGTGATCGGGGCGCTGCAGGACGACATGGAGCCGTACGCGATCGACGCCTGCGGCCAGTACATCAAGCTGCGCCGCTCGTCCGACGCCATGCCCTACAACGAGCCGCCGGTGATCGTCGGCCACGACCAGCACGCCGACCGGGTCCGCGCGCTCGCGGCGTACGTGGAGAGACCCTGACCGGCTACCCGGCGTCCTGCTCTTCAGGTCGCCCGAGCGGTGATCAACGGCGCGACGCTGACGGAGGGGATGTGGCCGCGGGCTGCTGCCGGGGGTGTCGGACGGGCGGGCCGAGCAACTGGCGGCCGGGGCCCTGGTCGCCGACGCGGCCATGGATCGACCAGGGCGGCTCCCGAAGCCCGGATACCCGGAGCCACCGCCGCGGCACAAGGCAAGTCATGCAACCCACCCGGGGCCGGGTCATCTGATCGGCGGGCCGGTGTAGGAGGCGCGCAGCCGCAGAAGGGATCCCTTGCCGTACTCCTCCATGGCGTGGGCCAGCCAACCGGCGGTCCTCGCGACGGCGAAGACGGCCTCGCCCGCGCCGCTCACCATCCCGGCGACCGCGACGAGGGCGGCGAGCGCGAAGTCGATGTTCCGCTCGGGAAGGCGGCGCCTGCGCGCCTCGTGGAGCACGGCCTGCGCGGCGGTGACCCGCTCGTGGTCGGGCGCCGCCTCGCGCACCAGGTCGAGGAGCAGGCCGGCGCGGGCGTCGCCGTTCTTGTAGACGCTGTGGCCGAAGCCGGGGATGCGCTCTCCTCGCCGTACCCCCTCCGCGATGGCGCGCGACGCCTGCCCGGGCTCGGTCACCTCGGCCAGCAACCGCTCGGCCGCGTACGACGCGCCGCCGTGCAGCGGGCCGCCGAGCACGCCGAGGCCGGTGAGCACCACGGCGTACGGATCGGCCTTGGCGGAGGCGGCCACCCTGGCGGCCAGCGTCGAGGGCGCCAGCTCGTGGTCCGCGAGCAGCACCAGCGCGGCCCGCAGCGCACCGAGCAGGGCGGGGGTGGCGGGCCCGGGGCACAGGCGTGACCAGAGCCGCTCGGCGATCGATGCGCCTTCCGGCTCGCGCTGCGGCAGGAGGGCGTCGACCAGGCCGGCGATGAGGCGGCGGCCGGTCGCGGCGACCGACACCGGGTCGAGCTGATAACGCAGGGTGTCGGACGCGCCGAGCACGGTCGTGATCACCTGCAGCCGGTCGAGCGGCAGCAGGCCCGCGGGCAGGTCGCGCTGCGCGGCCAGCGCGGCCCGCAACGCCTCGGGCTCGGCCGCCCACCCCCGCGACTCTCCAGTCCCGGACGCACCGGCAACTCGTCCATCCTCGCGGCGCGGCGTGCCGGGGTTTCGGGTGGGTTCACCGGACGGCGTGCCGGGGTTTCGGGTGGGGGTGGAAGGGGGGAGGTGAGGGAGCGCGGCGGGGTCGCCTGTCCAGAGCCATTCGGCGACCGCTTCGAAGGTCGCGGTGCGGGCGAGGTCGAGGGCGTCGCGGCCGCGATAGTGAGGGCGGTCGAGGCCGAGGGCGGTGATGCCCGACTCGATGACGAGCTCCGGCGGCTGGCCCCGGGGCCGGCCCCGGCGGGCCAGCCGCTCGATCTCGGCCGCGTCGAACAGGCTGCGCCGCCCGTCCTCACCGTGGCGGCGCCGGAGCACGCCCCTGCTGACGTAGGCGTAGAGCGTGGCCGGCTTCACGCCGAGCCGCTCAGCCGCCGTGGCCGCGTCGATCCACTCCACGCCCTACCTCCGCAACGTTGACGAAAATCAATATTGATACACATTGAGAGGCCATGTCAACGTTGGGCCATGCCAAAAGTTCACTTTCTCGACGTGACGAACCGGGACGGCGTGCAGACCGCGCGCACCGGCCTGTCGAAGTTCGGCAAGACCATGGTCAACTTCTATCTGGCCAAGCTCGGCGTGGCGCAGTCCGAGATCGGTTTCCCCTTCCTCTTCCACGAGGTCCCGTACGTGAAGGCGCAGGTGGCGCTGGCCGAGGCGGGTGCGTTCGGCGATCTGCGGCTGTCCGGGTGGTGCCGGGGCGTGGCGCAGGACGTGGAGAAGGCGGCGCCTCTGGGCCTTCGGCACTACAACCTGTCGATCTCCACGTCGGACTACATGATCCAGAACAAGTTCCGGGGCCGTCTCGACCGCGACGCGATCATCAGGGAGATGACGGCCGCCGTCAGGACCGCCAAGGCCGCGGGCGCCTCGACCGTGGGGGTCAACGCCGAGGACGGATCGCGCACCGACGACGGGTTCCTGCTGGAGTTCGCGCTGGCGGCCAAGGAGGCGGGGGCCGACCGGGTGCGCTACTGCGACACGATCGGCGGCGACACACCCGACCGGATCCGCGAGCGGTTCGTCAAGCTGGCCTCGTCGGTGGGGATGCCGGTCGAGACGCACTGTCACAACGACCTGGGCATGGCCGTGGCCAACTCGGTGTCGGGCGCGCTCGGCGATCTCGACGCCGGTCAGGACGCATGGATCAACACCTGCGTGAACGGCGTCGGCGAGCGGTCGGGCAACGCCGACCTGCTGTCCACGATTCTGGCGTTCCGGCACGGTTTCGGGCTCGACGCGGAGATCGGTGACGCCCTCGACCTGTCCTGGGCCCGCAGGTTCGGGCTCTGGGCGGCCTACGCGCTCGGGCAGCCGCTGCCGTACAACCAGGTGGGGATCGGGCGCAACGCGTTCGCGCACGAGAGCGGCATCCACGCCGACGGCGCGCTGAAGGACCACGGCAACTACGAGCTGTACGACGAGGCCACGCTGGGCCCGTTCCCCGAGGACTGGCACGCGCGGGACGGACGGGTCGTGCTCACGGGCGAGTACGGCGGGAAGGCCGGGTTCGGGCACGTCATGGAGGGGCTGGGGGTCGAGGTGCGGGAGGAGGATCTGGCGTTCCGGCTGGTTCAGCTCTGCAACGCGATGACCGGCAGGCCCCTCACCGACGACGAGCTGCGCCTGATCGCCTCCTATCCGCGCGAGCTGTCATTGCTGTTCCCCGGATACGAGGCCGGCTGAGCACGGAGCGTCCGACCTCCCGTCTCGGCCAGGCGGGCAGGCTGATCACAGCCATCGCGACACGGCCGCCCACAGCAGTTCGGGGGCGGCCGAGGTCCTGCCCGGCCGCGCGACTAGCCTGGATGGATGGACCCTGGAAGCTATTCACTGGGACCTGACTCGGGCTCCCTTCTCATCCATACGACCCGCACCGGGCTGGGTGCGAAGGCGGGCCACGACCTGACCATCGAGGTGACCCGGTGGCGGGGTGAGGCCGTGGTCGACCCCACCGGGCCGGCCGGCTCGTCGGTGACTCTGGAGCTCGACGCCGGGTCGCTGGAGGTCAGGAAGGGCACCGGTGGCGTCAAGCCGCTCACCGACGGCGACCGGCGGGAGATCCAGAAGATCATGCGTGAGAAGGTCCTCCAGGCCGGGCGTCACCCGACGATCACGTTCCGCTCGACCCGGATCTCCGGCGACCCGGAGTCGCTCCAGGTCGAGGGCGACCTCTCGCTGGCCGGGGTCACGCGACCGGTCACCGTGTCGGGCGTGCTGGCCGGTGACCGCGTGCAGGGCACGGCCACCGTCACGCAGACCCTCTGGGGCATCCGGCCCTACTCGGGGCTGTTCGGCGCGCTCAAGCTCAACGACGACGTCACCGTACGGTTCGACCTCAGCCTGATCCCCCGGTAACCGCCTCGGCCCGACCCCCGCAGTGACCGCCGCAGCTCCCTGGCCTGGACGTCGGTCACAGGACGGTGAGGCTGGACCCGGCGCGCGTCTTGGAGACCTTGAGCTGGGCCGGGATGCGGGAGCGCAGCTCGGCGACGTGGCTGATGATGCCGACGGCGCGCCCGCCGTCGCGCAGCTCGTCGAGGATGTCGAGGACGCCGTCGAGGGTGTCCTCGTCGAGCGTGCCGAACCCCTCGTCCACGAAGAGGGTGCCGATCTCCGCTCCTCCCGCCTCCGCCGTGACGACGTCGGCCAGGCCGAGGGCCAGCGCCAGCGAGGTGATGAAGCTCTCCCCGCCCGAGAGCGTCGCCGGATCACGGTCGATGCCGGTCCACCCGTCGGAGATCCGCAGCCCGAGCCCGCCGCCCGAACGCCCGCGCGCGCCTGCCGTCTTGCGAAGGTCGTGGCGGAGGAGGTAGCGCCCGGCGGACATGTGGTCGAGGCGCTCGTTGGCGGCGTCGACCACCTGCCTGAGCCGCTCGCCGAGCACGTACGACGACAGGCTCATGCTCCACTGGTTGTCGCTGGAGGTGCCGCTGGCCAGCGCGGCGAGGCGCTCGGCGAGCCTGTGCCGGTCGGCGGCGGGCTGCCAGAGGTCCAGGCCGGCGGCCAGCTCGGCGTGGAGTTCGTCCAGCCGCCGGGCCCTGGCCTCGGCCCGGTCGAGAGCGGAGGCCAAGGCGGTGTGCGCCTGCTGGGCCGCGTCGCGCTCCGCCTCGATCGCCCGCAGGTCGGGCACCGGCTCCTCGGCCGCCGCCAGCAGCTCGGGGTCGGCCAGCGTGCCGGACACGGCGGCGTACTGGTCGTCCAGCCGCCGCAGCCGCTCGGCCTTGCTCTCCAGCTCGGCAGGGGTCCTGGCGGCGTCGGCGACCTCGGCGACCTCGGCGAAGCCCGCCTCCAGCGTCGCCCGCTCGGCCGCCTCGGCGGCTCGGACCCGCTCGTCCTCCGCGGACGCGGCCAGCCGGGTGGCCTCCAGCGCCTCACGCAGCAGCTCGGCCTCGTCGCTCAGCCTCGACAGCCGCGCGGTGAGCGTCGGATCGTCGCCGCGGGCGCCGTCGAGCCGCGCGGTCAGCCTTCCGGCGTCGCCGCTGAGCTCCTCCTGGCGGGTGCGGCAGGCGGCCAGCCTGGCCGTGACCCTGCGTGCCCGCTCCTCCAGCGAGACCCGCTCGCGGCCGAGCCGCGCCGCCTCGGCCGCGAGCTCCGGCTCCCCGGCCGCCGACGCCCTGAGCCGGCGCAGCTCCCGTTCGGCCGCCTCCAGCACATCGACGGCCAGGACAGCGGGATCCGGCTCACCCGGGCTGGGCTGGTCGGCCTGGACGTCGGCGCCCAAGCCGACCGGGCCGGCCTCGTCGGCCTGGAGGCCGGCGGCGGCGCGTCCGGCCTGGGCGCCGGTGGGCCGTGGGCCGGTCAGGTCGAGCGAGTCCTGGGGGTCGGTGTCCGGGGTGAGGAGCAGGCCGCTACGGGTGAGCTGGACGGCGAGGCGGGAGCGTTCGGCCTGGAGGTGGGTGCGGTGGGTGCGGTGGGCGGCGAGGTCCTCGGCGAGCTCGCGGGCGCGGTCGGTGACGAGCTCGCGTTCGGCCTCGGCACGGTCGAGCTCGGCGGCCAGCGCGGGCTCGCGGGCGGCGATCGCCTCCAGGCGGGCGAGCTCCTGCTCGGCCTGGAGGACCGCCGCCTCGGCGGTGTCGACGTCGAGGCCGCCCGTGGCCTCGACGGCGTCGGCGTGGCGGGACTCGAGGGTGGCGAGGCCGCGTTCGGCGGCCTCGCGCTCGGCCAGCGCCGCTTCGTGGGCGTCTTCGGCGGCCAGTTCGTCGTCGGCCGAGGGGGCGCTGGGGGCGGGCGAGGCCGGATCGGGATGGTGGTCGGAGCCGCACACGGCACAGGGCCGGCCGTCGGACAGGTCGCGGGCCAGCTCGGCCGCCATGCCGTCGATGCGGGCCTGGCGGATGTCCAGCCATTGCTCCCTCAGGCCTTGGGCCCGGTCGACGAGCGCCTGGTGGGTGGCCGCCGCCGCCTCCAGCTCGCCGGCCAGAGCGTCACGGCGGTGGGCCGCGTCGCGTAGGGCCCGGGCGGCATCGAGCGTCGCGGCCGCCGCCGGGATGGCCGCCGCCTCCGCGCGTGCTTCGGCCAGTCGCCCGGCGGCGTCGGCGAGCCGCTGGGGCAGCTCGGCCTCGGCGGCGGCCACTTCGGCCTCGCGCTGTGCCAGGCCGTCCAGCTCGGCGTCCAGCCGGGCGAGCTCGCGGTCGGCGGCGATCAGCTCGGTCGCGGCGGCCCGCACGGCCTCGGCCGCCGGGATCCTGGCGGCGTCCAGGCGCGCCTGCTCGGCCCGGTGTTCGGCCTCGTCCATCAACCCGGGCAGGGCGGCCAGCCGGGTGGCGGTCGCCTCGTCCTCCTCGGCCAGCCCGGCGAGCTCCTCCTCGGCCCGCAGCAGGTCTCTCCGGATGACCAGAAGCCTGGCCTCCTCGGTGAGCAGCTCGGACAGCCGCGCGATCTCCGCCTGCCGCTGCCTCTCCATCTCGGCGAGCCGCTCCGGCGCGACCCGGCCGTCAAGCCGGCCCGACCCCCCGCCGGACGCGGGGCCGGACGCGGGGCCGGACGCGGGGCCGGACGCGGGGCCGGACGCGGGGCCGGATGGCGCCGCAGGTGCATCAGGTCTGGCACCACCGGGGCTGTCGGGTGAGGTCGCTGGACCGCCGGGCCGGGTCGGCCGGTCGGTGGGCCCGGTCTTCGGGGTGTGGTCGGCACGGTCAAGCAGCGGCCGGGCGCGGGCCACCGCGTCGGACGCGAGCGCGTGGGCCTTGGCCGCGGCCTCGGCGCGTTGCCTGGCGGCCGTGATGAGCGGGAGGACCCGGCCGGCACGGGCCGCGTCGTCGAGGATCGCTTGGAGGTCGGCTCGCTCGTCCGCGCGTTCGTCGAGGGTGCGGCGCAGCGTGAGCGCCTCGGCGTGGCGGCGCTGCCGGTCGGCCAGCGCCGTGGCCTGCTCGAACCTGAGGCGTGCCAGGCGCGACGCCCGCTCGGCCTGCGCGTGTCCTTGCGTGCGCGTGACGACCACCGCCCGGGCCGCGTCACGGAGCGCTCCGGCCCACCCCAGCGGATCATCGTCGGCCGACGGCAGCTCCTCTCCGGTGTCGCCGGCCGCTTCCTCCAGGCGTTGGAGGGCGAAGTCGACCTGCCGGCGCAGATCCTGCGCATCGCGCCAGGTCTGCTTGCGGTGCTCGGCCAGCCACGACTCCGTCTGGGTGAACACCTTGACCGTGAAGAGGCGCTCAAGGAGCTTGCGGCGGTCGTCGCCGTCGGCCCGCAGGAAACGGGCGAAGTCGCCCTGGGGCAGCATGGCGACCTGGCAGAACTGGTCGGAGTTCATGCCGAGCAGCCCGCCGATGAGGTCGCCCGCCTCGTCGGCCCGCGTGGTGAGCCCCTGCCAGTCGGCTCCGGAGCGCTCCTCGACGATGACCTTGGCCTTCTCCTCGGTGAAGCCCGTCCCGCGGAGCTTGGGCCGCTGCCACGCGGGAGAGCGCTGGATCCGGAGCAGCCGCCCGCGGACGGTCACCTCCAGCGTGACCGACGGGCCGGCGGATGGGGCGGCGTGGTCGCAGCGCAGGGCGCGGGCGCTGTTGCGCTGGCCGGGCACCTGCCCGTAGAGGGCGAAGCAGAGCGCGTCGAGGATCGTCGTCTTGCCCGCGCCCGTGGGCCCGTGCACGAGGAAGAGGCCCGCCTGCGCCAGCGCGTCGAAGTCGACCGTCTCCGAACCGGGGAAGGACCCGAACGCCGTCAGGGAGAGCCGGTGCGGCCGCATCTACGCCATCGTCTCCTTCACCCGGGACGCCTCGATCGCCTGTCTTAGCAGCTTTTCCTCGTCGGCCGCGGCAGGCTCGCCGCGTACCTCGCGGACGAAGTCGAGCGCGACCTCCGCCTCCGGGCGCCCGCTCAGCCGCACGGGCTGGGGCGATGGAGCCCCGCCCTCGGGGTCGAAGGAGAGCGCCAGCGTGTGGGGGAAGCGGGCGCGCAGCCGGTCCATCGCGGACTTGGGGCGGACGGGGTCGGTCAGCACCACCTGGAGCCAGTGGTCCTCGAAGCGGGTGTGGGAGGGCGAGGTCAGCAGGTCGTCGAGGTGGCCGCGCAGCCGGCCGACCGGCCGCGGCACCGGGGCGGGCACGAACTCCACGCCCGACCCGAGCGTGACCAGCCACGAGCCCTTGACGTGGTCGGCCTCGGAGAACGAGTAGGCCAGCGGGGAGCCGGAGTAGCGGACCGTCTCGGACATGCGCTGGCGCCCGTGCAGGTGGCCGAGCGCGACGTAGTCGACCCCGTCGAAGGCCGACAGCGGCACGTGGGCGACCCCGCCCACGCTGATGTCGCGCTCGCTGTCGCTGGCCTGGCCTCCGGTGACGAAGGCGTGGGCGAGGACGACGGATCGGCCGCGGCGCGCGGCGTCGTCGCGGACGCGGGACATGGCGTGGGTGAGCGCGGCGGTGTGACTGCGGTCGGGCAGCTCCCAGGGCGTGCGGACCAGCTCGGGCTCGAGGTAGGGGATGCCGTAGAACGCCACGTCGTCGATCAGCACGGGCTCCCAGGCCCGGGACGGATCGGTGCGCAGGTGCACCCCCGCGGCGTCGAACAGCGAGGCGCCGAAGCCGAGCCTGCGCGCGGAGTCGTGGTTGCCGCTGATCAGCACGGTGCGGGCGCCCGCGGAGACCAGCCGCCCGAGCGCCTCGTTGCACAGGGCCACCGCGTCGACCGGCGGCAGCGCCCGGTCGTAGACGTCGCCGGACACCGCCACCACGTCGACCCGCTCGGCGCGCACGGTCTCGACCAGGTGGTCGACGAACGCCGCCTGGCCGTCGAGCAGGCTCTCGCGGTGGAATGAGCGCCCGAGATGCCAGTCGCTGGTGTGCAGGATCCGCATGTCGCAGGAAGCTAACAGTTCTCACCGACAAATGCGGCCTCATGCGCCTCACCAGCGAGGAGTAGGCTGAATGATCGACGGGCAAACCAACGCACATGGGGAGGCCGATGCGCACTGGCCGTGGCACCTTGAGCGTCGCAGCCGGTCTGGTGCTGGTGGCTCTGGCGTCCGTCGGTTACGTTCTGCCACCCGCGTTCGACCCTCCACCGCTTCGGGCCGATCAGGAGTTCCAGGCGTTACCGGCGCAGCCCCCGAGCGAGCTGCGCCCGGTGGTGGCGGTCGATCCGATCAGCCGCGAGGAGATCTCCGTCCCCGCCGAGGGCCAGCACCTGTACGGAACGGTCCGGGCGCCGCTCACGCCCGGCCGGCATCCGGCGCTGGTGTTCGTGTCGGGGTCGGGCAACGGCTCGCGCACCGAGTTCACGCCGCAGGCGGAGTTCCTGGCCAAGGCGGGTGTGGTGACGCTGGCGTTCGACAAGCGGACGGTGGGCTACAACTTTCGCGACCGCGACTTCGGGCTGCTCGCCGACGACGCGCTGCGCATGGTGGAGCACCTCGCGAAGCGGCCGGACGTCGATCCGGCACGCATCGGGTTATGGGCGGTCAGCGAGGGCGGGTGGGTGGCGCCGATCGCCGCCGCGAAGAGCTCCGCGGTGGGGTTCACGGTGCTGGTGTCCTCGCCGAACGTCTCACCGCTCCGGCAGGTGGCCTGGGCGTTGAACGAGCAGTTGCTTCGCCTGCGCGCCCCGATCGGCGTGCGCGACCTGCTGACCAGGGCGATGGGCGGGATCGGGTTCGACTTCCTGCGTTACGACGCGATGCCGGCGCTGCGCCGGATGAGGCAGCCGGTGCTGGCCCTCTACGGCGCGACCGACCCGTCCATCCCGTTCGTAGAGTCCACCCGGGCGCTGACCACGGCGCTGGCCGAGGCGGGCAACGACCAGTACACGATCCGGTTCATGGCCAGGGCCGACCACGCCATGCGGGTCAACGGCGGCGACTTCGCGCCCGGCTATCTGGAGACGCTCACCAACTGGATCACCGATCTGCCGGGCACGGCCGCGCCCGGGGTGCGGATGGCGGGCACCACGCCGGTGCAGCGGTTCGAGGCCAGCGACGTGCCGGCCGCGCCGTGGTACGCGGGGGGCACGATGCTGGGGCTGACCATCTGCCTGGCCGCCGTCGGCTACGTGGCGGGCCCCGTCGCCGTCATGCTGGTACGGCTGCGCGGCCGGCCGCCCGCGCAGGTCGAGGCCAACGCCAGGCTGTGGCCGCCGATCAGGCGCAGGCTGAGCCGGATGGCGTGGACCGGGCTCGGGCTGCTGCTCTCGGTGGTGGCGTTCATCATGGTGCTGGTGCTGTTCTCGGTGAACCAGGCCGGGGCCTGGCCCGCGGTGCTGGCGGGTTGGCTGGTCGTGCGCGGGATGGCCGTGCTGATGCTGGTGCAGGAGGTCACGGCGGTGGCGGCGGTCGTGGCGGCGCTGCGGGAGGGCATGCGGCTGAGCCTGTGGCAGCACGTGGCGATCGCGGGGGTGCTGGGCGGCACGGGGTTGCTGCTGGTGGCGGCGGCCTACTACGGGTTGTTCTCGTTCCCCTGGTAGACGTGGCCGCTTCGTCCGCTAGCCGTGCCGGTCCGCCGCACCCGGCCCGACATAGGCGGTCAGCCAGCGGTCGATCTCGGCGAACACCTGCTTGCGCACCGGCTCGCTCGACAGCACCAGGTCGTGCACGCCGTCGGGGATGCGGACGCAGGTGACGTGCGGGCCGAGCGAGGTGGCCCAGCGGGCGATCTGGCGGGGGTCGAGCACGATGTCGGCCGAACGGGCCTCGGGGACGAAGTCGCGTACCCTCAGGCCCCTGGCCGAGGCCAGGACGAGCACCGGCGCGTCGACCGCGAGCCCGGCGTGCAGGCGGCGCTGCGCGCGGCGGACGGCGGCCAGCCACATGGCGTGCACGGAGAAGCCGCCGAGCGGCTTGAGCTCCAGGTCGTAGTCCCATTCGCCCTGCTCGGAGCGGTGCAGGGTCTGGCCGTAGACGGTGCTGACGCCGAGGGGCAGCGGCCGGCTGGTGTAGGAGAGCGGCGTCTTGAGCAGGTCGGCGGCCAGGCGGAGCGGGGTGGGCACGTTGAGGTCGAAGAACGGGCTGTTGAGCACCAGTCCTTGCACGAGGCCCCGGCCGCGGACCCGGTCGGCCCACAGCGGGGCGATCAGGCCGCCGGTCGAGTGGGCGTTGATGGTGAGCTCGTCGTGGTCCTGCCGGATGATCCGGACGGCCTCGTCGATCTCCGGGAAGTAGTCGGTGACGCTCCTGATCAGGCCTCTGGTCTGGTGCGGCAGCAGCGACCTGCCGTACTTGCGCAGGTCGAGCGCGTAGAAGTCGATGCCGCGGTCGAGGTAGTGCTCGGCCAGGTGGTCCTGGAAGAAGTAGTCGGTGAACCCGTGGAGGTAGAGCACCGCCCTGCGGGACGACCCGGCGCGCCGGGAGACCAGCGTCGCCACGACCTCGCCCTCGAAGTCGGACGGCATGGGCAGAACGGTGATCTCGTACATGCTAGACACGATAGGGATCGTCCGGCCAGGACGGTACACCGTCCGGCAGATCCCGGCTGACCTTCATCGGGAAGCCGGCCGGCCGCTTCTCCAGGAGCGACGTCACGCCCTCGGCGGCGTCCGCGGAGGAGCCCAGCTCGGCCATCAGCCTGGAGTCGGCCGCGTGCGCCTCCCACGGCGAGGTCGCCGACAGCCCCGACCACATCAGCCTGCGGACGGCGGCGACGGAGATGGCCGAGGTGTTGCCGGCGATCTCGCGGGCCAGCGCGTAGGCGGCGGGCAGCAGCTCGTCCGCCGGATAGAGGCGCGAGACGAGCCGGGCTTCGTGGGCCTCCGAGGCGGGGAAGACGCGGCCCGTCGCGGCCCATTCCATGGCCTGGGCGATGCCCACGATCCTGGGGAGGAACCAGCTGGAGGCGGCTTCGGGCACGATGCCGCGGCGGGCGAACACGAAGCCGAACTTCGCGGTGTCGGCCGCGAGCCTGACGTCCATCGGCAGCGTCATCGTGACGCCCACTCCGACGGCGGCGCCGTTGATGGCGCCGATGACCGGCTTCAGCGACCGGGCGATGCGCAGCGCGACCGTGCCGCCGCCGTCGCGCGGGTAGCCGTCGACGAGCTCGCCCTCGTAGCCGCCGTGGTCTCCGCGGGCGAAGGTGCCGCCGCCCCCGCTCAGGTCGGCGCCGGCGCAGAAGGCCCGGCCGGCGCCGGTGACGACCACGGCGCGCACGTCGTCGTCGGCGTCGGCGAGATCGAACGCCTCGATCAACTCTCCGCGCATCGTCAAGGTGAAGGCGTTGAGCCGGTCCGGACGTTTCAATGTGACGGTCGCGATCCGGTCCGCCACGGCGTACTCGATCTCAGAGAAGGCCATGACCGAATCTTATTCGGTCATTGATGTTCACCCTCATATAACGACATATTTCGTATTAAAGCCGTAAGCTGCCTCCTCGATTCGGCCTAACGTGGGCCGCGTCCAGCGGGCCACTTCAGGTAGCGGAGTTCGCGCCTACGGTGGGGTCGCGGGGGAACGGGGATGGCGTGAGGCAGGCAACGGAACCGGCGAGCGCCGGGGAGGTCCTCGGCTGGCTGGTGCTGACGACGCTGGTCCCCGGGGCCGCACATCTGCGGGCCGGATGGCGGCGGACCGGGCTCGCGCTGCTCTCCTGCTACGCGGCCGGGCTGCTCGCGTTGCTCGCCGTCGCGCTGACCACCGACAACCTGCTCGGCATGCTGACCGAGGACAGCTGGCTCATCATGATCGCCACCGGCTCCGCCGTCCTGGGCCTGGCGTGGTTCGCCCTGGTCGTCCACTCGTACGTGGTGCTCCGGCCCAACGCGCTCCCCCAGGGCGGGCAGGCGCTCACGGGCACGCTGGCGGGGCTGCTGGCGATCGCGGTGGTGGTGCCGTTCGGCATGGTCGCGCAGTACGTGTGGACCTCGAAGCGGGCGCTCGACGACATCTTCGTCGCCCCCGAGCCCGACCCCCGGACGGAGGAGCCGGTGCGGCCGGAGAACCCGTGGGCGGGGCGGCAGCGGGTCAACATCCTGCTGCTCGGCGGCGACGCCGACGACCACCGGGTGGGCCTGCGCACCGACAGCATGAACCTGGCCAGCGTCGACGTGCGAACCGGCGGCACGGTGCTGATCAGCTTGCCGCGCAACCTGGAGAACGTCCGCTTCCGGCCGGGCACCCCGATGGCCCGGCGCTTCCCCGGCGGCTTCCGGCTGCCGACCGACCCCGGCGGCGGTCGCAGCGACCTGCTCAACAGCGTCTGGGAGTACGCCGACGCGCACCCGGAGATCTTCGGCGGAAAGCGGGGCCAGGGCCCGAAGGTGCTGATGGACACGATCGGCTACACGCTGGGCCTCGACGTCGACTGGTACGCGCTGGTGAACATGTGGGGGTTCGCCCGGCTGATCGACGCGATCGGCGGCGTCACGCTGCGCGTCGAGCGGGACGTGGTGTTCGGCAGGTACAACGAGGGCCTGGTCAAGGAGGGCACGCGCAGGCTGAAGGGCGCCGACGCGATGTGGTACGCCCGTTCGCGGACCAACAGCGACGACTACACCAGGATGCGCCGACAGCGGTGCGTGCTGGGCGCGCTGCTGGACCAGGCCGATCCCGGCACCGTGCTGACCCGGTTCAACCAGATCGCGCTGGCCACCAAGGAGCTCATCAGGACGGACATCCCGCGGCCCATGCTGAAGCATCTGGTGCCGCTGGCGCTCCAGGCCAAGAACGCCAAGGTGACGAGCATCCAGTTCGTGCCCCCGCTGATCTCCACCGGCTACCCCGACTGGGAGAAGATCCGCAGCCTCACCGCGAAGGCGATCCGCGACTCCGGCGACACGCGCCCGGCCGCGGCCTCGGCGTCCCCTTCGCCGACGTCGTCGCCAACCTCGTCACCGAAGAACACCTCGAAGAGCACCCCGGCGAGCACCCCGGCCAGCAGCCCGGCGAAGTCGGCCACGCCCGCCCCCACGACGGAGCTCACCGAGGGCTGCGGAGTGCTGTGACGAGCCGCGCTCCGGCACACCACCGCCAGGCGGACCAGGCACGTCACGCGTTGAAATAGTCCTTGGCCAGGCGGCGCACACGGGTCTCGTCGACCGTGTGGCCGAGACCCGGCTGGGTGAGCGGGACCGCTATGACACCCGCGTTGGCCCCCACGATGGGGCTGACGATCTGGTTGTTGCGCGGCGGCTGGGTGACGTCGCAGGGCAGGGTGCAGCCCGGCAGGCTGGCGACCGCGACCGTCGCCGCCCTGGCCAGGCCCGCGCCCTGGCCGCCCGAGCACTGGATGTCCCAGCCGGCCGCGGCGGCGCGGTCATGGGCGCGGCGGGCCTCGCTGATCGACGGGAAGGCGGTGGGGCGCAGCAGCAGCACCCTGGCCGCCCGCAACGTCAGGTAGTCGTCGAGGTCGGAGGTGGCGCAGACCTCCACGGCCACGGACGCGGCCACCTCGTCCTGCAGCGAGGCGTGCGCGTAGACGTCGGTCACCGGGAAGGGCCGTTCGATGACCTCCAGGCCGTAGGAGTCGAGCGCCACCAACTGGCCGCGGTCGGTGTAGGCGCCGCCGCAGTCGACGGCGAGGGTCAGCGCGGGGTAGGCGGCGCGGACGGCGCGGACGGGCTCGATGTCCCAGCCGGGCCGGATGTCGAGCGTGACGTGGCCGTAGCCGGCGCAGACCTGCTGGTTGACGCGGGTCACCAGGCTCTCGGTGGAGGCGTCGGGGGTGAGCCGGACGGTGGCCATCAGCGAGGTGCGGGTGCCGCCGATCGCATCGGCGAGCGGCATGCCGCGCATCCTGGTCCACAGGTCCCAGCAGGCCATGTCGACGGCGGAGTCGCCGCTGGGCACGCTGTCGGGGTGCTCCCAGTCGACGCCGATGAGCAGCGCGGCGAGCGACTCCTCCAGCCTGGACCAGGCTTTGGGCGCCGGGCTCACGGTCTCGCCCCAGCCGGTCATGCCGCCATGGTCGGTGAGCTTCACGATCAGGCTCTCCGTGCGCCTGCCGTACGGCAGAACGGCGCGGAACACCTCCAGCTCCCGCACACGCGGCATGTGCCCCCCTCATCTGGCGCGGTCCCCTCCAGTGTGCCTGCCCGCGGGGACTGGGCAAAACGCGGGATCTAGGGCATCCGGGCCTGGAGCCCGTCGAGGATGAGGTCGAGGCCGTACTCGAAGCGGGCCTCGCCGCCCTCGCCGGTCAGCGCGTCGACGTGCGCGGTGATGTGCGGGAACCGGTCGGGCGGCAGCGAACGGTAGTAGGCGTCGATCTGCCGGACGAAGTCACGGATGTACGCCTCGGTGTCGGACTGTCCGGCGGCGCGCATCCTCGCGTAGTGGAGGGAGGCCTCGTAGGCGTCGCCGGAGATGTAGAGGCTGAGCCGGTCGACGGCGAGCGAGGCCGCGCGGGGCGCCATGCCGGCCTCGATGAGCAGCCCGAAGACGTATTCTCCCAGGCGCACGGCGTTGGGCCCGGTGGGGACGTTGGCCAGCGCCGCCCGGGCCACGTCGGCGTGGCGGGTCAGCACCCGGTGCATCTCGCGGGCGTATTCGCGCAGTTGGTCCTTCCAGCGTGACGGGTCGCGCTCGGGCAGCCGGATCTCGCCCAGCACCATGTCGTAGATCAGCTCCAGCAACTCTTCCTTGTTGGCCACGTGCGCGTAGAGCGAGGCGGGGCCGGTGTCGAGCTCCTGGGCGACTCTCCGCATGCTCAGCCCGTCGAGCCCGTCGGCGTCGAGGATGCGCAGCCCGGTCTCGACGATGAGGTCCTGGCTCAGTTGCGGCTTGAGCGGCGCTGTCTTGCGCGCCTTTCGCCACGGCGGGGACGGCACGCCCGTGTTGCTTCCCATGCGAACAATGTACTTGACACGAACAGCGTTCGTCACTAGAACGGTGGTTGCGAACGAACAGCGTTCGTATATAAGAACAGTGTTTTGACAAGGAGTCCCCCCATGACGACCACCGCCTCCACGGCGACCGTCCAGCCCTACCAATGGCGCTGGATCGCGCTGGCCGTGATCCTGGCCGCCGAGGTCATGGACCTGCTCGACGCGCTCGTCACCATCATCGCGGCGCCCACCATCCAGCGGGAGCTCGGCGGCTCCGCGAGCCTGGTGCAGTGGCTGGGCGCCGGCTACACCCTCGCCATGGCCGTCGGCCTGATCACCGGCGGCCGGCTCGGCGATCTGTACGGCCGCAGGCGGATGTTCGTGCTCGGGGCGTTCGGCTTCACCGCGACGTCACTGCTGTGCGGGCTGGCCGTGAGCCCCGAGATGCTGATCGGCGGCCGGGTGCTCCAGGGCCTGTTCGGAGCCGTGATGATCCCGCAGGGGCTCGGCCTGATCAAGGAGATGTTCCCGCCGGAGGAGATCGGCAAGGCGTTCGGCCTGTTCGGCCCGACCATAGCGATCTCCTCGGTGGGCGGGCCGATCCTGGCCGGCTGGCTGGTCGACGCCGACCTGTTCGGCACCGGCTGGCGCATGATCTTCCTGATCAACCTGCCGCTCGGGCTGCTGGCCGCGCTGGCCGGGATACGGTTCCTGCCGGAGTTCAGGGTGGCGGACGCCACCAGGCTGGACCTGGTCGGCGTGCTCCTGGTCTCGGTGGCCGGGTTCCTGCTGATCTACCCGCTCATCCAGGGCCGCGAGCTGGACTGGCCGGCCTGGACGTTCGGGGCGATGACCGGCTCGATCGTGATGTTCGCGGTGTTCGCCGCCTACGAGTCGCGCCGCGCCAGGGCCGGCAAGGACCCGCTGGTGACGCCCGCCCTGTTCCGCAAGCGCGCGTTCACCGGCGGCCTCGTGGCCGGGCTGGCGTTCTTCGCCGGGCTGATCGGCCTCAGCCTGGTCTTCACCCTCTACACGCAGCTGGGCCTGGGCTACAGCCCGCTCAAGGCCGGGCTCACCAGCCTGCCGCAGGCGCTCGGCGCGATGGCCGGCTTCGGGCTGGCCATGTCGGGCCTGCAGGAACGGCTCGGCCGCGGCCTGCTGCAGCTCGGCACCGTCGTCATGGCCGGCGGCGCCGGCGTGCTGGGCCTGACCATCCACCTGGCCGGGCTCGACGTCGGCCCCTGGCAGCTCGCCCCGGGCCTGGCCCTGGTCGGCATCGGGATGGGCATGGTGGCGGCGCCGTTCTTCGACATCGTGCTGACCGCGGTGGAGCCGCGGGAGTCGGGCTCGGCCTCGGGCACCCTGACCGCGGTCCAGCAGCTCGGCGGCGCGCTCGGCACCGCCGTGCTGGGGACGATCTTCTTCAACCTGCTGAAGAGCGAGTGGAGCTTCGGCGCGGCCATGCAGGTGACCATCGCGGTCGAGATCGGGCTGCTGGCACTCACCCTGGCCCTGTCGTTCCTGCTTCCCCGCCGGGCCCGCCCGGAAGCGGGGCACTGAGCGCGCCCTGACGCTCGGCCCAGCGCGCGATCGAGCGCCGCTCGATCGCGGCAGCCATCAGATCGGGGAAGGCGTCGGGTGTGCACGCGAACGCGGGCACACCCATCGCGGCGAGCGCGGCGGCGTTCTCGTGGTCGTAGAACGGCGCCCCCTCGTCCGAGAGCGCCAGCAGCACGATCACCTGCACGCCGGCCTGCGTCATCGCGGCCACCCGGCGCAGCATCTCCTGCCGGACGCCGCCCTCGTAGAGGTCGCTGATCAGGATGAAGATCGACTCGGTGGGCCGGGTGATGAGCCCCTGGCTGTAGGCGATGGCCCGGTTGATGTCGGTGCCGCCGCCCAGCTGGGTGCCGAACAGCAGCTCCACCGGGTCGTGCAGCTGGTCGGTGAGGTCGACCACGGCCGTGTCGAACACCACCAGCGACGTCCGGAGCGAGCGCATCGAGGCCAGCACCGCGCCGAACACGCTCGAATAGACCACCGACGCGGCCATCGACCCGCTCTGGTCGATGCAGAGCACCACCTCGCGCTGCACCGCCCGCTGCCTGCGGGCGTAGCCGACGAGCCGCGACGGCACGACGGTGTTCTTCTCCGGCAGGTAGTTCTTCAGGTTGGCCCTGATCGTCCGGTCCCAGTCGATGTCGGCCACGCGCCTGGGCCGGTGGGTCCTGGCGCTGCGGTCGAGCGCGCCGGTGACGGCCGCCCTGGTCTTCTGGGCGAGCCGGCGTTCGAGCTGCCGCACGACCGCGGCCACGACGGCCCGGGCCGACTCGCGGGCCTGGTCGGGCATCACCCGGTTGAGCGCCAGCAGCGTGCCGACCAGGTGCACGTCGGGCTCGACGGCTTCGAGCATCTCGGGTTCGAGCAGCAGCCTGGCCAGGTTGAGCCGCTCGATCGCGTCCTTCTGCATGACCTGGACGACGGTGGACGGGAAGTAGGTCCTGATGTCGCCCAGCCAGCGCGCCACGTGCGGCGCCGACGCGCCCAGCCCGCCCTCCCTGCCCCCCGGCCGGCCGCCCTGACCTCCGTAGAGGGCGGCCAGCGCGCCGTCCATCGCGGCGTCGCCGGCCCCCAGCGCGCAGCCCGTGCCGTCGGCCTCGCCGCCGCCCAGCACCAGCCGCCACCTGCGCAACCGCTCATCCATCCGCTCTCCCCAGGATCGCCAGCACGGTGCTCGCCGCGGCCGCCGCGCGCCGCTCGTCCAGATCGGGCTCGTCCGCCTCCGCCCGCCGCCCCGCCGACCGGACGCGCTCCCCCACAGCCCTTCTCTCGGGTACGGAGAAGCCGCCGAACGTACGCCGCAGCAGGGGCAGCACCTCGACGAACTGCTCGCCGCCGAGCCCGGTCAGCCAGCCGTCGACCAGGCTCAGCAGCCGCGGGTCGTGCACCAGCAGCAGCCCGCCGCCCGACAGGAACCCCTCGATCCACGCGGCCGCCCTGGCCGGGGCGTGACCGCGGGACATCGCCCTCGACATCCGGTCGCCCGCGTCGCCGAGCTCACCGGCGTCGAGCAGGATCCGGGTCAGCCTGCCCTCGATGAGCCCATGCAGGTCGGGCCGGTCGCTCATGCCGCGCAGCGTGGCCAGCCACCGCCGCCTCGGCGACACCCGGCCCGGCCCGGCGACGCCGGCCCCGTCGCCCGCTCCGGCCCCGGCCCCGGCCGCCGCGCCGTCGGGCCCCGGCTCGGACGGCCGGTCGTCCGGCGCCCGGCCCGACACGGGACGCTGGGGCTCCGGCGGCCCGCCGGGCGACTCGTCGAGCAGGGCGACGGCCGCGTGGACGCCGTCGACGTGGCCGAGCAGATCGGCCGCCGCGCCGTCGTCGAGGCCGGTGACCGCGACGGGCAGCCCGACGCACACCCGGTCGAGCATCGAGTGCACGATCACCGCGAGCCCTTCGGCCGGGGTGCCGCGCACGTCGCCGTAGCGGTGGGCGCGGACCATCGCGGGCAGCGCCGCCATCAGGCGGGTGACGTCGGTGTCGAGCGCCGCCTTGGCCGACAGGGCCGCCAGCACCGCGGGCAGCGCCTCCGGGAGCTCGGCCAGCAGGCACCGCTCCACCAGGCCGGTCAGGTCGGCCAGCGTGACCGGCTCGCCGGCGGCCAGGTCGCGGGCGCGCTGCGCGGCGGCCCCGGCGACCGTGACGCCGAGCGCGGCGGACTCGATGAGCGCCAGGTCGTACTCGGGCCGCCAGCGCAGGGTCCACGTCTCCTTGAAGGTGCCCTTGCCGCGCGACTCCCCCAGCGTGCCCCACTCGACGCCGAGCAGCCGCAGCCGGTGCAGCAGATGGCTGCGGTCGAGGTCGAGCGGCTTGCGCAGGTCGAGGGTCAGCTCGCGGTCGAGCGCCTCGGGCTTGAGCCGGAGCCGCCGCTGCAGGTCTCGCAGGTCGCGCTGGAGCGGCACCATGGGCGTGCCGTCGCCGACGTGGCCGAGCTTGTCGCCGACGACGAGGTGGCGCTGGATCAGCTCGACCGCCAGGTCGTCGCCCTCGCACAGCACCGCCCGGGCCGCCTCGGTGACCTCGCCCAGCCCGGCCAGCGGGCGGCCGCGGAGCGTCGCGAGGCCGTGCGCGAGGCGTACCGACTCGATGACGTGCGCCGGCGAGACGGCCAGCCCCTCGTCGCGCAGGACCGCCGCCGCCCGCGTCAGCCAGCGCTCGACCGGCCGGTCCGGCACGCTGAACAGGTGGTCGTACCAGCCGGGCGAGCCGACGCCCGCGCCGTAGCCGCTCCACCAGGCCAGCCGCCCGTGCGTCCACGGCACCCAGGTCAGCTCGGGCCTGACCTTGGGCAGCCCGCGCAGCACCGCGTCGTCGGCCTTCGCCGGGGGGAACGGCTCGACCAGGGCGGGCACGTGCCAGGCGCCGCAGATCACCGCGATCCGCTCGAAGCCCGCCTTGACGGCGGCGCGCAGCGTCTTGCGCATGTACGCCTCGCGCCGGGCCTCCCGCTCGTCGGGCTCGTATCCTTCGCGGACGGCGGCCATGGCCTCGGCGATCACCTCGAACGGGGTGTCGCCCCGGTGTTCGACGACGTCCTCCCACCATCGCTCGGGGTCGTCGTGGCCGGCCGCGCGGGCGAGCGCCCCGATGGGGTCGACGCGCAGCCCGGCGGCCTCGGCGGGCGCGTCAGGCGCGTCGGGGCCCGGGCCGGGGCCGGGGTCTCCTGCCAGGGTGTGGGCCGCGGGCAGGTCGCAGAAGCGCACCGGGATCCCGTGCGCGGTGCCGTACAGGATGGCCTGCCATTCCGGCGAGAAACCGGCGAACGGCCAGAAGGCGGCGCCGCCCGGCATGCCGGGGACGTGCGCCAGCAACGCCACCGGCGGCTCCAGCTCCGGCGCCAGCGCGACGAGCGCGTCGGCCTCCGGCGGACCCTCGATCAGGATCGCGTCGGGCCGGAGCCGCCGGAGCTCGTCGCGCACGGCCCGGGCCGATCCGGGACCGTGGTGGCGTACGCCGAGGACCGAGACCGTCACGACACTTCTCGGCAGGCCCGGTAGAAGTCGCGCCAGTCGGAGCGCTCACGCACGACGGTCTCCAGGTATTCGCGCCAGACCACCCGGTCCGACACCGGCTCCTGCACCACCGCGCCGACGATCCCGGCCGCCACGTCGGACGGCCGCAGCACGCCGTCGCCGAAGTGCGCGGCGAGCGCGATGCCGCTGGTCAGCACGGAGATCGCCTCAGCCGTGGACAGGGTGCCGCTGGGCGACTTGACCTTGGTGCGGCCGTCCTCGGTGACCCCGGCGCGCAGCTCTCGGAAGACGGTCACCACGCGGCGGATCTCGGCCAGGCCGGTGCTGGTCTCGGGCAGCTCCAGCGAGCGGCCGAGCTGGGTGACGCGGCGCGAGACGATGTCCACCTCCTCCTCGGCCGTGGCGGGGACGGGCAGGACGACCGTGTTGAAGCGGCGGCGCAGCGCGCTGGACAGGTCGTTGACGCCTCGGTCGCGGTCGTTGGCGGTGGCGATCACGTTGAAGCCGCGCTCGGCCTGGACCTCCCGGTTGAGCTCGGGGATCGGCAGCGTCTTCTCCGACAGCACGGTGATCAGGGCGTCCTGCACGTCGGACGGCATCCGGGTGAGCTCCTCGACGCGGGCGATGCGGCCCTCGGCCATCGCCCGCATCACCGGCGACGGGGTCAGCGCCTCGATCGACGGGCCCTCGGCCAGCAGCCTCGCGTAGTTCCAGCCGTAGCGGATGGCCTCCTCGGCGGTGCCGGCCGTGCCCTGCACGAGCAGGGTGGAGTCGCCGCTGATCGCGGCGGCCAGGTGCTCCGACAGCCAGGTCTTGGCCGTGCCGGGCACGCCGAGCAGCAGCAGCGCCCGGTCGGTGGCCAGGGTGGCGACGGCCACCTCGACGATGCGGCGGGAGCCCACGTACTTCGGCGTGATCCGGTCGCCGTCGCCCAGGAGGTAGGTGGTCACCGCCCACGGCGACAGCTTCCAGCCGGGCGGTCTCGGCCGGTCGTCGTCCTTGGCGAGGAGGGACAGCTCCTCGGGGTACTGGTCTTCCGCGTGCGGGCGCAGGACGGTCATGAGGCCTCCTTCGCCGGCCCCGGGGCCGTGGTGCCGGTCTTCAACGTTCCCTCGCTCACGTGAGCTCCTTGATCATGTCTGCGCGGAACCGCAACAGGGCGGCCACCTCCTGGATGGGCGGCTCCGGCGAGTAGCGCTCGGCCAGGCCGGCCAGGCCGGGGTCGATGCGCTCGCCCGCCAGCTTGACCAGCTCGCCGAGGTTCCACGGCTGGGTGCCGGCCACCTTGAGGATCTTGCTCAGCACGGCCGTGGCCAGCCCTTCGCGCCAGTACGGGGACACCCCGCCCAGCACCATGATCAACTGGCTGTCCAGGTCGTGCTTCGTCACGAACTCGGCGGCGAGCCGCTGCTGCTCCTCGGGGCCGAGCGCCTCGAGCAGGTCCGCGATCGGGTCCCAGGCGAACATCGCCCGCGCCCACTCCGGGTCGCGCTGCAGCACCGCGGCCCGCACCCAGCCGGCCTTCACCTCGGAGTCCCACTCGGGGATCCTCATCGTGAGGAGCCTGCCGGGCGGATGTCCCCAGATGTCCAGCGGCGCGCGGGCGATGACCTGCTGCAGCCACCAGGCGCGCTCGCCGGTGCCCCGTGGCGGCTTGGCCCGGACGCCGTCGCGCTCCATCGCCTTGTCACAGGCCGCGGGCGCCTCGACGGTGATCGTGCCGCCCGTGATGGTGACGCAGTCGCGGGCGCGGGCGGCCATCCGCCGGGCCAGGCCCGAGCCGGGCAGGCGGGCGAGCAGGTTGGCGGCCTGCTGGCGCACCTCGCGCCGGCGGTCGTCGAGGGCGTGCTCCAGGAACGGCTCGTCGTCCATCGACAGCCCGGCGGCCAGCACGCCGACGAACTCCGCCCGGTCCTCCGGCGTCTCCTGCTCCCAGGTGCCCTCCAGCAGGTCTCTGGCGGCCTTCGGGTCGGACGTCCGGAGCCGGCGCAGGTGAGCGCGGCGGTCGGCGGTGCTGCCCAGCTCCCAGGTCTCGCCGGTCGGCTCCTCCAGCAGGTAGGCCCAGGCCGGATTGCGCCCGGCCAGCCATCTGCCGCGCTGTCCGGCCAGCACGCCCAGGTGCGCCCGGATCGACCGGTCACGCCTGCCCCTGTCGAGCAGCTCGGGCAGGACGAACGCCGGCACCCGCCGCCCGCCCCGCGCCGCCGCGGCCAGCCATTCGGGCAGCAGTCTCTCGTGGCCACCGGCCATGATCGTCGCCAGCCGCTCGGCCGCCGGCCTCGCGACGGCCTCCTGCTCCTCCTCGGGCGCCCGCCCGCCGTTCTCGGGCGCGTCCCCGGGATGTACGTCCCCGTCCCCGCCGTCCTCGGGCCCGGTGACCGGGCGGCGACCGGCGCGGCGCCGCGCGACCTCCACGGCCGCGTCCTCCAGCAGGTTTCCCCGGTGCGGCCTGCGGTCGGTGCCGACGAGGGCCGTGGAGGTCAGGTCGTCCCAGCTCACAGGATCACCGCCAGTCCTTCGTCGTCCCAGGTGGTCAGGGCGCGGAGGCCGTGCGGAGTCCACTCGGCCGCGACGGTGACCGGATGGCCGCCGGAGACGGCGAGCAGCCGCCACAGGTCGTGGTCTCTCGGGTGCAGCGGGAAGCCGCCGAGCGTGGTGCGCCCGGGGATCACTCCTGCCAGCACGACGGGCCAGGTCGTGGTCCACGGGTCGGCCGCCAGAGCCGCCGCGACCTCGTCCATCGCCTCGTCGGGCGTCCGTCCCGGCGGGACTCCGTCGCCGAGCGCGGCCTGAGGGCCGTGGCGGGCGGCGACCAGGGCGCGCAAGGGGGCGGCTCCGGGGTAGAAGGCGAGGTCGGCGTCGATCGTGGTGCCCGTGAGCAGGGAGGCGTCGAGGGGCTGGCCCTGCGGCGCGAAGGACAGCACCAGGGCGGGCCGGCCCGTGCGGCGGCCGCGTAGCCACACGCGGCGGGCCGTGAGGCGGTCCTGCTCCTCGTCGCGTCTGCCCAGCACGTCCCAGCGGTCGCGCACCACGGGACCGGCCAGCACCTCCTCGCGGGTGACCGGAAAGCCGACGCGGGTCAGCACGGTCGTCGCCAGGGCCTCCGGCAGGTCCGCCCGGCGCCGGTAGGCCACGGCCAGCAGGTTGATCAGGGTGTATTCCTCCAGCAGCCGGCCCGGCCAGTCGTCCTCCGCGCGCACCCGGGCCAGTCTCGACACGGTGCTCGCCACGCCGGGCGCCTGGGCGTCGACCAGGCGCTTGGCCAGCTCGTCCCAGTCACGCTCGCCGGCTCCGGCCAACCCCTGGCGCACCTGGTCGGCCAGCCATCGCTCCAGCTCCGCCAGCCCGGCGGCCACGCGCGCCCGCCGCCCGGAATCCGCGCCGGCCGCTCGCGTCCCGGCTCCGCCCCCGGCGGCGACTCCATCGGCGGCGACCACTCCGGTGGAATCACCCCCGGAGCCGTCCCCCGCCACGAAACCGTCCCCGGCCACGGGCCCGATACCGGCCACGGCACTGGGCGCGGCACGGGCGGCCTCGGCCCGCGCGGCCGCCTTGGCGGCGCGTTCGGCACGCTGGGCGAGCCACTCGGCCGCCCACTCCGGCGGCTCGGCGTCGGGCACGCCCCCGGCCGACCACAGGAGCAGCAGCCCGAGCGCGTGCTTGCACGGGAACTTCCTGCTGGGGCAGCTGCACCGGAAGGCGGGCTCGGTCAGGTCGACGCAGGCGAGATAGGGCTTGGCACCGCTGCCCTCGCACTCGCCGAACACCACGTCGCCCGTCGCACCGCACACCGGCCACTTGCCCGGCCCGGCCACGCGCTGAGCCGCCTTCTGTGACGGCGCGTCGGGGGCGAGAGCGAGCACCTGATCACGGCTCCACCGATTGAACACTCGCCGCACACTAGCCAGTCCGACCGACAATTCCCCCGCGAGGTCAGCGCCGGCCGGCTCGAACCCCTGCTCACCTCTCCAGGCCGCCTGGACGTGCCGGTTCACATCGAGCCGGTCCCCTCACCGATCGCCTCCGAACGGCCCTCGATTTACCTCACCGTCCACGCCAAGTCCGCCACCTGCGCCAATCTGTCGTCGGCCTCGCTGGTCCGCAGGCCGACAGCGCGTCGCCTTCCAGGTGATCAGCAGCCCCTGGGAGCACTCGACCGTGACCTCGAGACCCCATGAACTCCTCGACTACGAGGAGGCGGACCTTTGAGACCGGTTCCTACGCTCGCGCCAGCGCCCCACGAGAAGCCACCCGTACAGATCCAGCTTTCCCCGGAGGCGCGCCGTCCCTCGCAGCGAGCGGGCCAGCCTGGCGATGAGCCCGGCACGACCCACACGCTCGGCGGCAGCCCGCGCCTGACCAGAAGAGTTCGCAGCCGGCTGAGCCGGAGTCCATTTTGTCCGTCGCCTTCGGCATCATGCCCTTCATGGGCCTGGACATTTTCGTGGGCAACCTCGCCGACCTGGATGACGACGAGGAGGCCATCGAGCATTTCGGAGAAGAGTTCGCCGTGGTTGCCCGAGCGTTACGGGCCGCGGGGTTCGGGGACTGGCGGCAACCTGAGGCCGATCTCAGCGAGCCCGTCGAATTCCAGTCGTGGGGGTACGGCGGACTGCACTACCTCCGTCGCCTGGCCGTCCATCTGACCGCTTCAGGCATGCTGCCACCGCCGGGTGACGACCGAGCCGCCAAAGACCCGCTGCTGGCCGAGGCGTACCGGCGCAATCCGGCCCACGCGATCGACATCGAGAAGACGGCGACCATCGGATCCGCCGACGAGGGACGCACCGGCTTCGACCACCTCGTCCAGCACAGCGACGCCGAAGGCTACTACGTGCCCGTCGACTTTCAGCCCGTACTCATTGACGAGCGAATCACCGGCACCTATCTCGGCTCGTCCCATCGGCTGCTGGACGAATGCCTACGGCTCGCGCGGGTGCTGGAGCTTCCCGACGACCTGGACCCTGAGTCGGACGAAGTCTGGGAGATCGCCGGGGGAGGAATCACGGACTCCGGACGCCGCTGGCATCGCTACGGTATCGAGGCATTCGTCTGCCTCCGCCTCATCGCTGCCGCCCGCGCATCGATCAGGATGGGCGCTGCCATCATCTTCACTTGAGATCCCTTCACCCACGCAGGTCCTCCAACCCGTTGCGTCGGTGACCGGCCCCGCCTTCCGCGAGGTGAAGCCGACCGTGCCCCGCCCCAGAACATCCCGCCCTCGGCGCTAGCCGAGGTCGCGACGGCGGAAGCCGTACAGGCCTGCGATCGCCAGGGCCGCGGCGATCGCGGTCATGGCCACCAGCGGGGTCGCCGACACCTCGCCGCCCGGCAGCATGGGCAGGTGGCTGAAGGGTGACAGGTCCAGCAACGCCTGCGGCAGCTGCAGCAGGGCGCCCACCTGGCCGAACAGCAGGAACAGCGCCAGCAGCGCCCATGCCGCCGCGACCAGGCGGGGCAGCAGGCCGAACAGCGCCAGAGCCAGGCCGGAGAAGGTCCACACCGCGGGTAGCTGCGCCAGGGCCGCGCCCATGGTGGCGGGCAGATGCGCGCCCACGTCACCGGCGGCTGCGCCGTACGACAGGCCGACGGCCAGGCCGGTCACGGTGAGGACCGCCGCCGGGCCGAGCACGGCGAACAGCGTGTGGCCGGCCGCCCAGCCGACGCGACTGACCGCGGTGGCGAGCAGCGGTTCTGCGCGGGCGAGGCTCTCCTCGGCGCGCAGCCGCAGCGCGGCCTGGATGGCGTAGCCGGACACGCCGATGCCGAAGATGCCGATCAGGGTGGCGATGAACAGGTCGGCCGGGTTGGCGCCGCCGCCGAGCCGGTTGAGCATCTCCATGATCTGGGCGTTGTCCGCCAGCGCGGAGGAGGCGGCGTCGGCGGCGCTGCCGATCACCGCGCCGAAGACGGCGAAGCCGGCACACCAAGCCAGCAGCAGCCCCCGATGCAGGCGCCAGGCCAGCGCGAAGGGGCCGGCCAGACCGGCCGCCGCCTGCGCGGGACCCAGCCGCGGTGGCACCAGACCGGCCGCGACGTCGCGCCTGGCGGCCAGCGTGTAGGCGGCGTAGCAGGTCACCGCGATGAAGGCGGCGAGCAGGGCCAGCGGCCACCACTCCTCGCCGGCGAAGGGGCGCAGCTTCTGCCCCCAGGCGATGGGCGACAGCCACGACAGCCAGGAGGCGTCGGTGGTGTCACCGGCCATGCGCAGCAGGAAAGCGAGCCCGAGGGCGGAGATGCCGATCACGCGGGCTCCTGACGCGCTCTCGGTGAGCTGGGCGGCCACCGCGCCGATCGCGGCGAAGGCGATGCCGACCAGGGCGTAGTCGAGCCCGGCCGCCAGCGCTCCGGCCACCGGGTACTTTCCGGCGAGGGAGCCGGTGATGATCAGCCCGGCGATCACGTTGGCCGACGCGACGACGATGAGGGCGGCTGTCAGGGAGGCGTGCCTGCCGACCACGGTGGAGCCCAGCAACTCGCGGCGCCCGCTCTCCTCCTCGACCCTGGTGTGCCTGATCACCGTGAGGACGCTGGCCAGGGCGAGCACCACTGGAACGAACCCGGCACGCCAGATGCCCAGAGCTGGGAGGTGCCAGTCCAGTAGCGGGCCGTACAGGGCGAAGAAGGCCGGGGTGCTGCGCATGGAGGCGGCGAAGGCCTGGAGCTCGGCGTCGGTGCTGTAGAGACCGCCGATGGCGGAGATCTGGGTGACGGGCATGATCGCCAGCAGGAGCACCCAGATCGGCAGGATCACGCGATCTCGGCGCAGAATCAGCCGGACCAGCCCCCGGGTGCCGGTCATTTGCTGTCCGCGGATGCGTAGTGGCGCATGAACAGTTCTTCCAGCGTCGGCGGCTGGCTGGTCAGCGTGCGCACGCCCACGCTGGTCAGCTGCCGCAGCGCCGCGTCGAGCTCGCCGGTCGCGACCTGGAAGGTCACGTGGTTGCCGTCGATGCGAAGGTCGTGCACGCCGTGCAGGCCGTTGGGCGCCCCGGCCAGCTCCGCCGTGATGGTGGTCCTGGTCAGGTGGCGCAGCTCGGCGAGGGTGCCGGTCTCGACCGTGCGGCCGTCGCGGATGATGCTCACCCGGTCGCACAACTTCTCGATCTCGGCCAGGATGTGGCTGGACAGCAGCACCGTACGGCCCTGCGCGCGCAGCTCGCCGATGCACTCGGTGAAGACGGCCTCCATGAGCGGGTCGAGCCCGGAGGTCGGCTCGTCGAGCAGGAACAGCTCGACGTCGGAGGCCAGCGCGGCCACCAGGGCGACCTTCTGCCTGTTGCCCTTGGAGTAGGCGCGGCCCTTCTTGCGCGGATCCAGCTCGAAGCGCTCGATCAGCTCGGCCCTGCGCCTGGGGTCGAGGCCGCCGCGCAGCCGTCCCAGCAGGTCGATGACCTCCCCACCGGATAATCCTGGCCAGAGGGTGACGTCGCCGGGGACGTAGGCCAGGCGGCGGTGCAGCTCGACGGCGTCCTTCCAGGGGTCGCCACCGAGCATGGAGGAGCTGCCCGCGTCGGCGCGCAGCAACCCCAGGAGGACGCGGATGGTGGTGGACTTGCCCGCGCCGTTGGGGCCCAGGAAGCCGTGCACCTCGCCGGCCCTGACCTCGAGGTCGAGGCCGTCCAGGGCGGTGGTCCGGCCGAACCGTTTGGTCACGCCGGACATGGAGATGACGTTACTCATGCTTTAGAATGTACACAGCCTTCACAAGTTCGTGAAAGATGCGAAGACACTAAACTACGGATTCTTGACGCGAGGGGAGCAGGATGCGGGACGAGGAAGCGGTGCGCCAGTTCGTCGAACGGCTCAGCCGGCTGCTGGCCGACTGGGGGTTCCCGCCCATGGCGGGCCGTGTCCTGGTGACGCTGAGTGTCGCGGAAGAGGACGCGCTGAGCGCCCCCGACCTGGCCGAGCGCCTCGACGTCAGCCCGGCCGCCATTTCCGGCGCCGTCCGCTACCTCATCCAGCTGGGAATGGTGGCCAGGGACCCGGTGCCCGGCTCCCGGCGCGACGTCTACCGGCTGGTCCACGACAGCTGGTGGGAGGTCGCGATGACCAAGGTCGGCCTCTACCAGACCCTCGCCGACATGGTCGACAAGGGCATCGAGGCGCTCGGCGGGCCGCAGACCCACGCCGGGCACACCATGACCGAGCTGCGCGACTTCTACCTGTTCATGCACCGGGAGATCCCCCTGCTGTACGACAAGTGGCGCGAGACGCACTAGCCCGCGTTCATGGATGCGACTTCGCCCGGCTTCAGCACCACTTGAGCAGCCTGCTGGGATTGCCGGGACTTGTCCTAGCCTCTACCGTCGCCCGACCGTACGCGCCGATGGAGCGGGAACCCCACGGAGATGGGGCGACTGCCCGTCTACCAGCCGATGCTCGCTCAGCCCGGCACCCTGCCACCGCCTACGCAGGACGACGCGTGGAGCGCCGAGATGAAGTGGGACGGGGTACGCGCCCTGGCCTACGTCGAGGCGGGGGCGTTGCGGCTGATGTCGCGCAGCGGCCGTGACATGACACCGTCCTACCCGGAGCTGTGTCCGATGGCGGGGGCGGTCGGCGGCCACGACGTGGTGCTCGACGGCGAGATCATCGCCTTCGACGACGCCGGGCGGCCCAGCTTCGGCACGCTGGCGCCCCGGATGCAGCAGCGCGACCCGCTCAAGGTGGCCCAGCTCGTCAAGGCCGTGCCCGTCACGTACATGATCTTCGATGTGCTGCACGTCGACGATCGCAGCGTCGTGCGGCTGCCCTACGACGAGCGGCGCGAGCTGCTCGAAGGGCTGGTCGCGCCCGGCTTCCGGTGGCAGACGCCGGTGGCCTTCCCCGGCGGATCGCGGCCGGCGCTGGCCGCCAGCCGGGAGCTGGGGCTGGAGGGCGTGGTCGTCAAGCGGCGCGGCTCCCCCTACCGTCCCGGGCGGCGCAGCCCGGAGTGGACGAAGGTGAAGAACGTCTCCCACCTGGAGGTCGTCATCGGCGGCTGGAAGCCGGGTTCGGGGCGGCGCGGCGGCCGGATCGGTTCGCTGCTGCTCGGCGCGCACGACGAGGCGGGCCGGCTGCTGTACGTGGGGCACGTCGGCACCGGCTTCACCGACGCCATGCTGGTCGACCTGTGGGAACGGCTGACGCCGCTCGAACGGCCCGACTCGCCGTTCGCCGAGCCGGTCCCCCGTGAGTACGCCCGCGACGCCCACTGGGTGGAGCCGTGCCTGGTGGGCGAGGTGCGCTACGCCGAGATGACGGCCGACGGGCGGCTCCGCCACCCCTCCTGGCGCGGCCTGCGCCCCGACAAGGAGCCCGGCCAGGTGAAAGCCGCCGCCGTGGAGCTCGACCGCCCGGCGGCCACGGACGACCCCGGCAGCGCCACCGGCTGACCACCCGCCGCCGCTGACCGCTTCACGACTGAACCGTTCCACCACCGGCTGACCACTCCGTCGGCTCAACCGTTCCACCACCGGCGATCGGGTGCGGATGAGAGGTCCGGTACGGCGCGCGGGCCCCGGGCTCAGGCCGGACGGTCCGTCCGCTGGTCGTCGGGTTTGCCCGGTGCGCTGGAGGCGCTCAGCAGGCTGCGGGCGGTGTCGACCTTCTCGCGTAGTCCCGGGTCCAGCGAGAGCAGCAGGTAGAACGCGGCCCAGCCGGCGCTGACCAGCAGGGCGGTGCGGTAGGCGTCGCCCTCCAGGCCGAGGACCGGGCCGAGCGCGACGACCGCGAGGACCGGCAGGCCCATGACGGCGATGCTCCGGGCGACCCCCTGGACGTAGGAGAGCCAGCCACGGCGCGGCTGCTCCGGCTCGGACACCAGCCGGAGCCGGGCGAACTGCCCGGTGGCGACGGCGCTCGCGGCCCGCCGCAGCTCGGTCAGCAGGATGTCGATCGAGCCCGGAGCGGGCGAGAGCGCCTGCCGCTTGAGCCGGCGCACCGCGCAGGCGGCGGCCTTCGCGTTCCGCGCCACCCAGCGCTGCATGTCGGGGTCCTCCGCTCTGAGTTTCCGGGGCAGATCCTCGCCGAGGGAGCTCGCCGCCCGCTCCAGCCAGTAGGCCCAGTCCTCGCGGGCGACCAGGCTGTTGCGCGAGGGCAGGTGGCTGACCCGGAGGAGCAGTTCGAGCAGGTCGTTGAGGATGCTCGCCCGAGGGTGCCGGCGTCTGAGCAGGCGGAAGCGGATGTCGCTCCAGATGTGGACGGCCTGCACGCACGCCCTGTGCACGATCATGATCGTCACCAGTGCGAGCAGGAAGAGACCCGGCAGCGGCAGGCCCCGCCACAGGGCCAGGGCGCCCAGGCCGGCCAGCGCCGCGGTCACCCCGGCCCAGGGGTGCCAGGCCATCGTGCGCCTGCGCAGCGGAGCGAGCACCAGCGCGGCCAGCGCGACACAGGCGAACGCGAGCAGGCGGTGCTCACCCGGCCAGACCCATCCCACGGCGCCCAGTGCCGCCGCCCCGGCCGCCCCCACGGCCAGAACCGGCGCGAATGCCACGGCGGCGTCGCGCACCAGGTTGTACTGCAGGGCCTGGCGGGCCCAGGCCAGCAGGTAGTTCTCGTTCTCGGCCCGGACGACCTCGGCCTCCTGCCTGGTCAGACCGTCGAGCGAGCCGAGCAGGGCCAGGTTGTAGGTCCAGTTCTCCCAGCGCCACAGCACCTGCAACTCGTAGTCCCGCCTGGCGCGGCGTAACCTGCCGACCGGACCGCCGCTGCGCCACCGGCTCCGTCTCCGCTGAGCGCGCTCGGCGCGGGTCAGGCCGGGGGACTCGCCGAACCCGGCGGCCACGAGCGCGTGCATGCCCAGGTCGGCGTTCAGCTCGCGCATCGCCCTGGCCAGGCTGCCCGACGTGCCCGGATGGCCGCGCAGCAGCCGCCGGGCGGCGCCGTACCGATCGAGCGAGCGCAACGCGGCCGCCTGTGCCTCGACCACGCCGTCGTCGGAGGCGAGCTGGAGGCTCCGGTCCCGGAGCCGCACCGCGTCCTCGACCTCGCCGATCTTCTCCAGGGCGTTCGCCAGCTCCGCCAGCGCCTCGGCCTGGCGCGAACCGGGAAAGGCGGTCAGCGCCTCGTCGACGACCGCCGCCCTCCGGTCGGGAGGGCTGACCGTGACCAGGCGGGTCCAGAGGGACAGGTCCTCGGGCAGGTGGGTCACGGCGTCGCGGGCCGCCCGTTCCGCGGCGTCGTACCAGTGCATGTCCCAGAAGCAGTCGATCCGGGTGGCGTGCGCCGCGGAGAAGCGCGGATCCAGGTCCACCGCCCGTTCGAGATAGGGCAGGGCGTGCTCCTCATGACGGGACATGAAGAACACGCCGCCGAGCTCCAGCAGCGTCTCGGGGTCCTGGCCGTCCGACTCGGCCAGGAACGCCAGGGCGTACTCGGCCTCGATGGGGCGGTTGAGCTTGAGCAGGATCTCGGCGCGGCGGAGCGCGAGATCCCGGCGCTCGGGGAGTTGCCCGAGCAGACGTATCGCCCGCCCGCGCGACCCGCGCTCCGCGTACGCGTCCGCGACGTCGCAGAGATAGCGGTACGCGTCGGGGTGCGCGGCGATCAGGGTCCGGGCGACGGCCTCGGCGCGGCGCAGCCGGCCCAGCTTGCGCAGGAGCCAGAGGCGGTCGTCCTGGCGCTCGGGATTTCCCGGGCCGACTCTCAGCGCGCGTTCGGCCAGGCGGAGCCCCGTCCAGCGCCGCCACCTCCGCGACTCGTCGTGGTAGGAGCCGTGCACGATGACCAGGCAGTCGCGCAGGTCGTCGTCTTCGGGACGCAACCGGATCGCCCGCCTGGCGGCGGCCTTGGCGGCGCGCCGTTCTCCCCGGTCCCGCAGGATGAACGCGCGCTGCCGCAGCGTGTCCGCGTGCCAGGGGAACTCCGCCAGGATCAGGTCGCAGTACCGCAGCGCGTCGTCGAGGCGTTCCTCGGACTCGCAGGCCAGCACCAGGTCCAGCCGGTCGTCCGGGTCCGGCTGCCGCAGCACCGCCTCGGCCGCCAGGCGGGCCTCGTCCGTCAGGCGGAGCCGGATGAGCGATCTGGCCCGCAGCAGCGTCGCCTCCTTGTCGGCGGGGCGCAGCTCCAGGACCCTGCCCGCGGCGTCCAGCGCGTCTCTCGGGGCGTTCCGGTCGAGGTGGAACCAGGCGAGGGCCAGGTGAACGGCGGGGTCGGCGGGATGGCGCGCCGCCGCGTCGCGGGCCGCCGCCTCGGCGTCGGGACGGCGCCCGGCCCGCGTGAGGCAGTCGAGAAGTACGGCCAGATGCGCCGGTTCGGCGGCGTCCAGCGCCGCGAGCGCCTCCTCGTACCGGCCGTGTCCCAGGTAGGCGCGGGCGACCTCCGGGCCGGGCAGTCCCGCGAAGGCCGCCGCCGCCTCCGGGTAGCGGTGCAGGCCGAGCAGTGTCCTGGCGTGGCTCAGGCGCAGCCCGGCATGGCCCGGATCGTGGGCGAGCCCCCGGGAGGCGGCCTCCAGTGCCTCCAGGCGCAGGTTGGCCGCGGTCAGCAGGTCGGCCAGCTTGAGCCACAGCCCCGGGTCGCCGGGACACCGGCTCACCGCCTGCCTGGCCGCCTCTATGGCCTCGTACCAGCGGTATTCGCCCGCCAGGCAGTCGAGACGGACGGCCAGCGCCCGTGGATCCGCCGGAGCCGGCACGAGCGCCATCTCCGCGTAGCGCAGCGCCCGGTGTTTCGGGGCGAGGTCCAGCCACAGGCTCGCCACCTCCAAACACTGCTCCGCCCTGGACGCCTCGGGCAGCCGGTCCAGGTGGCCGTCGCAGGCGTCGGCCGCCTCGCGGTAGCGGGCGCGGCCCAGCAGCTCGGTGACGTGATCGCGCAGGGCGCCGGGGAGACCTGTCACGTTGACGCTCATGACTCGTGATAGCGCGAAAGTCGCGGGGTTGGCCAGCGCCTCACGGGTCACGTTTCCAGCGGCGTTGATCGGGTCGATAGCCTGAGCCGGTGCGACTTGGAGTGAACGTTCCCAATTTCGGTCCAGGCACCGACCCCGGCGTGCTGCGTCAATGGGCGCGGACGGTGGAAGGACTCGGCTACGACCTGTTGATGGTCTCCGACCACGTCGCGGTGACGCCCGACGTGGCCGAGCAGTATCCGGCGCCGTTCTACGAGCCGTTCACCACGCTGGCCTGGCTGGCCGGGGTCACCGACCGGATCCGGCTCGGGACCACGGTGCTCATCGTCCCCTACCGTCATCCGCTGCTGGTCGCCCGGATGGCCGCCAACCTCAACCAGCTCAGCGGGGACCGGCTCGTCCTCGGCGTGGGCGTCGGCTGGGCGCGGCAGGAGTTCGCCGCGCTGGGCGTGCCGTTCGAACGGCGCGGGGCGCTGACCGACGAGCACGTCCAGACGATGCGCGACGCCTGGAAGAACGACGCCGACTACCGGGCGGGACGGATCCCGCTCTGGATCGGCGGCAACAGCGACGCCGGCGTGCGCCGGGCGGTGCGGCTCGGCGACGCCTGGCACCCGCTGCGGCTCTCGCTGCCCCGGCTGCGGGAGGCGGCCGACCGGATGAAGGCCGTCGCCGACGAGCTGCGGCGGCCGCTGCCCGAGCTGGTGCCCAGGATCGCGCTGCGGCTCACCGACGCGCCGATCACCGATGAAGGACGGCTCGCCGGCGAGGGCACCATCGAACAGGTCACCGACGACCTCGACCAGCTCCGCCTGCTCGGCGCCGAGACCGTGGTGCTCGACCCGTTCGGCGGCGACCCGCGCGAGACGCTGCGCCCTGAGGTGGCCTGGCAGGCACTCGCCACCGTACGCGCCCATCTGCCGAAGGAGAGACCATGACACCCGACGACGAACGCTTCCTGCGCCGGGCCATCGAGCTGGCCGCCGAGGCACGGACGGGCGGCAACCCGCCCTTCGGCTCGCTGCTGGTGGGCCCGGACGGCGCGGTGCTGGCCGAGGACCACAACACCAGCGTCACCGACGGCGACATCACCGCCCACCCGGAGCTGAAGCTGGCCAGGTGGGCGGGCCGCGAGCTGGCCCCTGCGACCGCGGCCGCCACCACCATGTACACCAGTTGCCAGCCGTGCGGCATGTGCACGGGCGCCATCGAGCGGTCGTTCCTCGGCCGCGTGGTGTTCGCGCTGTCCACCGAGCAGCTCGCGGACCTCAAGCCGCCGACGACCGGGCCCGGTGTCCGCCTGGAGGGCCCGGCGCTGCCGGAGGAGGCCCGCGTCCCCGTCACGGGCTACTACATCTGACCCTGACGGCCGCCCGATGGCAGCAGCCGGGCGGTGAGCCAGGGGCGCAGGACGGGCAGCACGGTCGCCGACCGCATGGCGCCCATGTGGTCCAGCCCGTCCAGCACCCGCACGTCCCATCCGAGGGCTTCCAGCTCGGCGCGACGGCGGACGAGCGGGCCGCCGATGTCGACGGTCACGCCGCCCCAGCGCTCGTCGTAGACGATCTGGTCGGCGGACCCGGCGAAGCACAGGCGAGGGCAGCCGACCGCCGCCTGCGCGGCCCGGTCGTCGAACCCGCGCAACGCCTCGTACAGCGTGACGAACTGCCGCGTCTGGTCGGGCGTCGTCGTCACCTCGGCGGACGACCAGTCGGGCTCGTCCCATCCCGAGCCCTCGGTCGCGCCCGGCCCCGTGGTGGACGCCGGGGTGGACGCTGTGGTCGACGCCGGGGTCGTGGGCTCGACGGGCCCGGCCTCCCGGGCGATGGACCTCGCGTGGGCGGCCATGGTGACGGCCAGCATCTGCGCGTACGGCCCGCCGAGCGGCGGGTACCCGCCCATGACCAGCGCGGACAGGCGGCCGGTCCGGATCGCCAGCTGGAGGCCGCTGAGCGCCAGCCATGAGTAGCCGTAGTAGGCGAACCGGTCGGCGCCCACGGCGTCGGCGACGGCCAGCAGGTCGGCGGCGATGTTGGCCGGGGTCAGCGTGCCGGGCTTGGGCGTGGCCAGCACGTGCTTCTCGTAGTCGAACGCGACGACGCGGAAGGCGTCGGAGAGTCCGTCGATGAGCGAACGGCCGAGGGCGGGGTCGGCGCCCCACCTGCGCATCTCGTCGGCCCGCGGTCCTTCGACCGGCTTCGGATCGACCGGCAGCAGCAGGGCCGGGCCGTCGCCGTGCACCTCGACCTCGATGGTGGCTCCGTCGTGCAGTGTCGCCTCGGGCATGGGATCTCCCTAATTCCTTAGGAGGTAAAGAGTTGTTGGCCGGAACAATAGCTTACGCTGTAAGAAGTTGCTTGGCCTCGGCTCGTGCGGCGCCCGGAGGGACGGAGTCCGGACGACGGCGCCCAGGCTCGCGGCTCGGCGCCGACATCGCGGCGTCTTGGGTTTTTTGCGGCGAGATGATTGTCTGTCCGAAGTAACTACGAGGAGGACACCGGTGACCCGTCAAATCGTCTCCGTCGTGGGCGGCAAGGACGCTTCCAGCGCCGCCACCTACCGGTCCGTCAACCCCGCGCGCACCGGCGAGGTCGTCGCCGACGTCGGGCTGGCCGACGCCGACACCTTCGCCGCCGCCTGCCGGACGGCGAAGGAGGCGCAGCGGGAGTGGGCCAAGGTGCCGCCGCCGGTCCGCGGCCGGGTGATCGCGTCGATCGGGCGGCTGGTCGAGGCCAACGCCGAGAGCCTGGCCCGGCTGGTCACCGAGGAGATCGGCAAGCCGTACGCCGAGGCGCTGGGCGAGGTGCGGGAGATCGTCGACACGTGCGACTTCTTCCTCGGCGAGGGGCGCCGGCTCTACGGGCAGACGGTGCCGTCGGAGATGCCGGACAAGAACCTGTTCACGTTCCGCACCCCGGTGGGGGTCGCGGCGGTGATCACCGCGGGCAACTTCCCGGTCGCGGTGCCGTCCTGGTATCTCGTTCCGGCGCTGCTCTGCGGCAACGCCGTGGTCTGGAAGCCGGCCGAGTACGCCGCCGCCTCCGCGTACGCCATGTACCGATTGTTCGTGGCGGCCGGGCTGCCCGACGGGGTGCTCAACATCGTGTTCGCCGAGGGCGCCCAGACGTTCGAGGGGCTGGAGCGGGCGCTCGGCGAGGGCACGGTGCACAAGGTCGGGTTCACCGGGTCCAGCGAGGTGGGCCGGAGGATAGGCGAGCTGACCGGGCGTCACCTGCAGTCGGCCTGCCTGGAGCTGGGCGGCAAGAACCCGATGGTGGTCATGCCGGACGCCGATCTCGATCTGGCCGTGGAGGGGGCGCTGTTCGCCGGGTTCGGCACCGCCGGCCAGCGCTGCACCAGCCTGGGCACGGTCATCGCGCACGAGAGCGTGCACGAGGAGTTCGTCGAGCGGTTCGCCCGCGCCGTGCGCGAGGCCAGGATCGGCGACCCCACGCAGGACGTGCTGGCGGGGCCGCTGCTCGACCAGAGGTTCGCCGACCGCTACGAGGAGTACCTGACCTGGATCCAGCCCCACCACCGCGTCGTGCCGGGCAGCGTCGGCAGGATCAGCCGCGACAACCCGCGCGGCGACTTCACCGGCGACGACGGCCTTTATTACCACCCGGTCGTGGTCGACGGCGTGCGGCCCACCGACCGGCTGTTCCTGGAGGAGACGTTCGGGCCGATCGTCGGCGTGACCGGTTTCCAGACCTTCGACGAGGCCGTCGAGCTGGCCAACCTCCCCGGCTACGGCCTGTCCAGCTCCATCTACACGACCGACCCCAAGCACGCCTTCCGCTTCCGCGAGGGCGTCTCCGCTGGAATGGTCAGCGTCAACAACTCCACCTCCGGGGCCGAGGCGCACCTCCCGTTCGGCGGCAACGGCAAGTCGGGCAACGGCAGCCGCCAGTCGGGCATGTGGGTGCTCGACCAGTTCACCCGCTGGCAGGCGATGAACTGGGACCATTCGGGACGACTCCAGAAGGCCCAAATGGACGTGGTGGACATCACGCCGGATATGGATTTCCGGCTCTAGCTCTTCCACCCGGAGGGAAGAAAGCCACTCCGCCCAGAAACATGGGCCTTCCCGGAGAGTGATGGCCGTGTCACGATGAGGCGCCTTCGATTACGGGGAGAAGCCAATGCGTGACAATCTGGAGTTACTCACTGAGACGCGGACGCTCCGGCTGCGGGCCGGCTTCCCCTGCCGCTGGAGCGTCTGGAGCGCCGACGGCCAGGGATACTTCCCGCGCGACACCTCTCCGGCGCGCGACCATGACGGCCTGCCCTACTTCCACGGCGACGACTTGGTGCTCGACGTGCCGCGCGAGCGTCTGCGCATCCGGGCGGCCAGGGGCATGGAGTACGACCACGCCGAGACCACGCTCGTGCCCGGCGACGGGGAGACGCTCGTCGAGCTGGAGCCGCAGCGCATCTACGACGCCGCCGCGCGTGGCTGGTACGGCGGCGACCTGCACGTGCGCCTCAACCGGCCGTCCCAGTGGGTGGCCGCCTCGCAGCTCGGCGAAGACCTCCACGTCGTCAACCTGCTGCCCGGCGACGAGGCGGCCGACCAGTGGCAGGGCCGCGACCTGCCCTGGTCCGACGAGACACACGTGGCCAGGGTCGGCCTGGCCCATCAGGCGCTCGGCCTCGACGGGGGGCCGCCCGGCGCCGCGCAACGCGAGAAGCGCCTGCTGGTCGGCTACGCCAACGCCTTCCGCGGGCCGGTGGAGACACCCGAGCAGCTCGTCGGCGCCGGCGACCCGGGGTTCGACGCGCGCCTGTCGGTGGTCGACGCCGCCCTCGGGCTGGTCGACAGCTTCTCCTCCGCGATCGGCTCGGCGCGCGCCTACCGGCGGCTGATCGGCGCCGGCAATCGCGTCGCCGCCGTCGCGGGCACCGCACACCGGCTCGGCCCCATCGGCCGCGAGCGCACGTACGCGCGGGTGACGGGCCCGCTGACCGCCGAGTCCTACGCGACCGCGGTGCGCCGGGGCCGCACGTTCGCGACGACCGGCCCGTTCCTGGAGCTGTCGGTCGACGGGCAGGGGCCGGGAGCCACGCTCGACCTCACCCCCGGCGACAGGGTACGAGCCACCGCGTGGGTGATCGGCCCCCGGGTGGAGACGGTGCGGCTGCTCACGGCCGACGGCGAACTGGCCGCCGGGCCGCCCGGCGAGCTCCGCGCCGACCTCACGGTCGTCTGGCCCACGTACGTGGTCGCGGTCGCCGAGGGGGGCGGGCAGGTGCTGGCGCACACGAGCCCGGTCTACCTCGACGTCCAGCACCGGCGGGTGGCCAGGGAGGAGGACGTCACGTTCTGCCTGCGCTGGCTGGAACTGCTGGAGCAGCTGGTCAAGGACCGGGCCGGCGCCGGCTACCTGGCGGTGATGGACGAAGCCCGCCGCGTCTACCAGGCACGGCTGGCCTGAACCGAAAAGGAGGAACGCGGGCCCCGCATCGGGGGTGCCCGCGTTCCTCCTTCACCAGGTCACGGGGTCGTGCGGATCAGACCTGGCCGGCCTTCTCCAGAGCGGCGCAGCAGGTGCCGACCAGCAGGCGGGTGACCACGTACGGGTCGACGTTGGCGTTGGGGCGACGGTCCTCGATGTAGCCCTTCCTCTCCGCCTCGACCTGCCACGGGATGCGGACCGAAGCGCCGCGGTCGGACACGCCGTAGGAGTACCTGTTCCACGGGGCGGTCTCGTGGGCGCCGGTCAGACGGCTCTCGATGCCCACGCCGTACTGGGAGACGTGCTCCATTGGCTTGTCGTCCTCGCCGAGCGCCTCGCACGCGGTGATGATCGCGTCGTAGCTCTCGCGCATGGCCTTGGTCGAGAAGTTGGTGTGCGCGCCGGCGCCGTTCCAGTCGCCGCGGGCGGGCTTGGCGTCGAGCGTGGCCTCCACGCCGAACTCCTCGGCGGTGCGGTAGAGCAGCCAGCGGGCGATCCACATGTGGTCGGCGACCTCCACCGGACCGGCCGGGCCGATCTGGAACTCCCACTGGCCGGGCATGACCTCGGCGTTGATGCCGGAGATCTTGAGGCCGGCGGCGAGGCAGCGGTCGAGGTGGAGCTCGACGATCTCGCGGCCGAAGATGGCGTCGGCGCCCACGCCGCAGTAGTAGGGGCCCTGCGGAGCGGGGAAGCCGCCCTCGGGGAAGCCGAGCGGGCGGCTGCCCTTGAAGAAGGTGTATTCCTGCTCGATGCCGAACCACGACTCCTGGTCGGCGAACTGCTCGGCGACCGCGCGGAGGGTCGCACGGGTGTTGCTCGCGTGCGGCTCGCCGTCGATCTCCTCCACCTCGCACAGGACGAGCACGCTCGCACCACCGCGAATCGGGTCGGGGCAGCTGAAGACCGGGCGGAGCACGCGGTCCGACGCGTGGCCCTTGGCCTGGTTGGTGCTGGAGCCGTCGAAACCCCAGACCGGCGGCTCGGCTCCATCGGCGAGGATCCGCGTCTTCGAGCGCAGCAGGGCGGTGGGCTCGGTGCCGTCGATCCAGATGTACTCAGCCTTGTAGCTCACAACCGGTCCTTTCGGGATTTCTTTCAGCCACGCCGAGTCTTACGGATGACCGTTTCCCGGTTTTTGCCCGAATGTGAACGTCGTGTTAATCAACTGCCCGTATGTCAGGTTCTTCCGTCGGTGCCGTTGCCCCTGCCGTTGCCGTCGTAGCCGTCGTAGCCGAGCAGCCGCATGGCCGTGTCGGGGTCCATGGCCGCGGCCAGCAGCTGCGCGCGGGCGTGGGCCTGGTCGCGTTCCCGCTCGGCCTTGACCTGGGCCGCCCGCACGCCCTTGACGGCGACCAGCGCGAGCGCGCCGCCCACGATCACCGCGACCACGACGACGAACAGGATGAGCAGCAGCCCCGGCCAGGCGACGCTCGCCGCCTGCGCGGTGCCCGGTGGCTGTGGCACACCGGTCAGCGCGAGCCCGCCGATGAGCGCGGCCGCCACCAGCCCGAGCAGGCTCGCGACGACCACCCACACCCGCCCGTGCGCCGTGCGCGCCGGCGCCGGCGCCGACGGCACCGTCACGTACGGGGCCGCCGGAGGCAGCGGCTCAGGCCCGTAGCCCGGCGCCCACGGCACGAACTCGGGCCGCCCGGGCCGCTCCGGTTCAGACCACTGGGGCCGCCCGGGCCGCCCCGGCTCGGACCACTGGGGCTGTCCAGGCCGTTCGAGCCGCTCCGGCTCAGACCACTGGGGCCGCTCGGCCGGTCCGCCGGCCGGTCCGAAGCCGAAGCCGGGACGTTCGGCGACCGGCGGCGAGCCAGGGTCGGCGACGAGCTCGGCGGTCGGCGCGGGGGCGGGCCGGGTGGACAGTGGCTGGAGCACCGGGGCCGGCGCGACGCCGGGCAGCTCGCGCTCGATCCGGCTGTGCTCCTGGTGCGCCCGGGACGCCTCGCGGTGGTAGTCCTCCAGCTCCCGGTAGAACGTGTCCGAGGCGTACATCGTCCCGTCGACGATCGGCCCCCTCGCCCGCTCGATGATCGCCACCACGTCGTCGCCGTTGAGCGTCTTGTGCGTCTCCAGCGCGTGCGCCACGCTGAGCACCTCCCTGCGGTGCTCCTCCAGCAGCCGCCCGGTCTTCTCCAGCAGCCGGACCAGGTTGTACTCGATCCGCTCGCCCAGCACGTCGGGTGCCAGGTCGAGCTGTCCACTGCCGCCCTCCCGGCCGGTGACGCCGACGGGCCCGCCGCCGCGGCGCCTGGGGATGGCCTTGCCGCCCATGATCTCGAGCTCCTGCAGCGCGGGCACCGAGGTGACCCCGGAGCCCATGCCCCAGTAGGCCTCCATGAGCGCGGTCAGGAACGTGGCAGAGTAGAGATCTCCGGACACGCCCGACGAGTTGTCCTCGCCGAAGAACATCCGCTCGCCCGCCAGCGAGGCCAGCGACACCATGATGTCCGCCTCATACTCCGACTTCCACATGGTGAACTGGTCCTCGGGTTTGATCGAGGCGACCATGCCCAGGTAGTCGGCCCCCTTCTCGATGGTGGCGATGTCGATCTCGAGGTGGAGGCGGGTGACATAGGCGATCACGGCGTGGCAGGCCTCGTGCACGGCCACGGCGTGCCGTTCGCGCTCGATGTACTCGACGTCCTCGGGCGGACCGAGCTGCTTCAGCCGTTTGGCGCGCAGCACGTCGGACCAGGTGATGTTCTCGCGCCCGTCGCGGATGGCGGTGATCAGCGACTCGTTGACCAGGTCCTTGATCGTGGCGCCCGTGGCGTAGGGGGTGATCGTGGCCAGCTTGTCGATCTGCTCGCCGGTGAGCTCGTGGTGGACCTTGTCGAAGTAGCCCTGGTAGGTGCGCAGCCGCCCGGCCTTGGACGGGTAGCCGACCTTGTAGATGCGGTCGATGCGGCCGGGCCGCAGCAGCGCCTCGTCCAGCGCGTCGGGCCGGTTGGTGGCCATCATGACGAGGATGCGGTATTTGGGGGGCGGCTTGGGCCGCATCCCGAGCAGCCGCCTGACCAGCCGGTTGAAGAGCCCGCGCGGCTTCTTCAGCCCGGACAGCTCGGTGAGCAGCGCCTGCAGCGTGCCGGGGTCGCCGTTGCCCATGCCGCCGCCCATGAAGAACCGGTTGCGCGTGCCGGGCTCCTCCGCCCGCCGCCGGGCGCGGAAGGCGATCACCGAACGGGCGTCCTCCGACAGGTAGGTGAGGCCGTGGCAGCCGGAGAAGCCACCGCCCTGGCCGCCCTGCGGCCCCTGCTGGGCCAGCCGGCCGCGCTTGCCGAGCGAGTCGGCCTCGTCGAAGAAGACGATCACGCCGCCGTAGCGCAGTGCCAGCTTGCGCAGCTTCCTGAACAGCGTCTTCACCTTGAGTATGCCGATCCCCATGAACATGTTGGTGAACGCGCCGGGGTCGACGAACACGTACGGCTTGCCGGTCTCGCCGGCGACGGCCTCGGCCATGAGCGTCTTGCCGGTGCCGGGCGGCCCCCACAGCAGCAGGCCGCTGGGCACGTAGCCGCCGCGCTGCTCGATCTCGCCGGGCCGCTCCAGGAACACGATGTTCTCCCGGACCCGCTCGACCACGTGGTCCTGGCCCCAGACGTCGGCGAAGCGGGTCTTGATGTCGTCGGGGAAGTACGTCTCGACGCCGCCCCTGGACAGGAACCAGAACAGGCCGACGAACTGGATGATGATCACGAAGAACAGGAAGAGGATCTGGATCAGGAACGGCATCGCCTTGAAGATCAGCGCGGGCGCCCTGAGCAGCGCGAGGAACGGGCTGGTGCCGAGCACCGCGCCGAGCACCAGCGCGAGCAGCGCGACCCAGAAAGCGATCTTGACCACCCGCGAGAGGCGGAACCTGGTCCAGTCGTCGAAGCGGCGGTGCGACCACCGTTCGAACCCGCCGAAGACCTGCCGGCTCCAGAACCCGTGGTAGCCGGGCGAACGCTCGCTGACCAGGAAGTGCAGCTGGCGCAGGGCCTCGGCGCCGAGCAGCCAGAAGATCCACTGGTGGTCGCGCGCTATCGTCCGCGTGGAGTCGGCGAACGTGGCGACGCCCTCGTAGTCGGCCATCATCTTCCAGGTGAGCACCAGAAAGGCGGCGGTCAGGCCGATGAGGAACTTGGCCCGATCCCAGAACGGCATCGTCTTCCTGGTCACGGAGCCGGCGTCGGCGGGCCCGCTGCCGGGGGCGCGAAGCCCTTCATGCTGGACGGTCGTGGTCACTGTGCCCCCTCATCCCGGCAGCCGGAGCAGCTTGAAGGATTCCGCGATCCGGTCGAACTCGGCGGCACGGAGCCGGAAGCAGATCGACTGGCAGCCGATGAGCATCACGGAGACGGTGCGCCCGTGCTCGTCGAGGATGGCGGACTGGTCGAACGTCTGGACGTTGCGACCGATCTGGTAGTTGAAGCGGACCCTGACTCCGCGGGCGCCCTGGTCCAGCTCCAGGACCTGATCGCTGATCTGCTCGAAGTTCTGGAACAACGGCGCCGTGCCGCTCGCCGCCGCCCGGGCCTGGTAGAGCTCCCGGACTCCCTTGCTCACGGGCAGGATGAAGTCGCGCAGCCCGTTGAGCGAGATCGTGTCGCGCTGCTCGGCGGTGAGCTGGTGCACGGTGGCGTAGACGAAGGGCTCGGCCGAGACCAGCAGGTGCTCGACCGACGGCCGCGCCGACTGGTCGAAGGCCGTCGACCAGACCCGCCGCGCCCGCAGCAGCGCCGCCTGCGAGTAGGGGTGGTCACCGCTGAGGAAGAGCTCGATCGGGTACGCGTTGAGCCGGGAGAACGAGGCGGGCACCTTGAAGTACGTGGTGCCCTCGCGGTCGCGTACGTAGGTGTACTCGGGCTGTCCGCACGCCGACAGCATGAGGGCCGCGACCAGAAGCGCGACCCAAGCCCGTGTCCTTGTCACCAGGGCTTACCTCCGCTTTACGGGGCAACGCAGTTGTTGTGCCCGTTTTCATGCGGATTGAGGCTGACATACGGTGATAAATCTTGACCAAATCTTGGCCGAACCCTGGCTTTACTCGTTACAGAACAGGTGGGCCGAATCGGCGCCCTTCCGGCCCTCATTTCGGACACCCGGCATACAACGTTCACGCAACCCCCATTGGTTCAGCCCGGGAAGTAGCGAAAGATATGAGGACCCCCTTGGACCCGGAGCGCCCGATGACAGAACCCGCGATGGAAACCGTCGACTCCTTCGGGATGGCGGCGGAACGCCAATTCGCCGACGTGTGGTCACGCGGCGTGCTCTCCGTCAAGGAACGCCGGCTCCTCCTGCTGGGCCTGCTCGTCGGCCAGGGGCTGGACACCGACGTGCCGGTCCAGCTCGACGCCGGCCTGCGCACCGGCGACCTCACCGAGAACGAGTTGCGCGAGGTCGTGGTGTTCCTGACCCACTACGCGGGCTGGACCCGGGGAGCCAGGTTGAACACCCAGGTGGAGGAGCTGATCGCGAACGTCAGGCCGGATCGATCCGATAGACCGGACCCCGCAGGCTGAGCGCGTAGAGCTCTCCGTCGAGGTCCTCGCCGAACGACGACAGCTGCTCGACCCGGCCCACCCGCCTGTCCTGGCCGAGGTCCTCGGAGGGCGCCGTCTTGACCCATCCGGCGCAGAAGTCGCCGTAGAGGATGTTTCCCTGCAGCCACGGGATCCGGGCGCCCCGGTAGACGAACCCGGCGATCACCGAGCAGTTGCCGCCCTCGCCGAGCGGATAGGTGATCACGGGCTCGGTGAGGTCGCCGCCCTTGCCCACGCGGAAGGGCTTGGCGCCCTCGCGCAGATTCCAGCCGTAGTTCTCGCCGCCCTCGGATCCGGCGGGCTGGTAGTCGATCTCCTCCCACGCGTTCTGCCCGACGTCGCCGATCCACAGGTCGCCCGTCTCCCGGTCGAACCCGAACCGCCACGGGTTGCGCAGGCCGTACGCCCAGATCTCCGTGCGTGTGTCCTCCTTGCCGACGAACGGGTTGTCCTTGGGCACCTTGTACGGATCGCCGCGCGGGTCGATGCGCAGGATCTTGCCCAGCAGGGTGTCGAGGCGCTGGCCGTTGCCGTGCGGGTCTCCCCCGCTGCCGCCGTCGCCCAAGGCGATGTAGAGGTGGCCGTCGGGGCCGAAGGCGAGCTGGCCGCCGTTGTGGTTGGCGTAGGGCTGTTCCTGGGTGAGCACGTCGCGCCTGGCCGTGACCTTGACGCCGTCGTAAGCCCACTCGGTGACGTGGGTGGCGCCCTCGGTGTCGGTCCAGTTGAGGTAGAGCCAGCGGCCCGACGGGTGGAACGCCGCTCCGAGCAGCCCCTGCTCGTTGCCGCCGCTCACCTCCCGGGACAGGTCGACGACCGTGTCGCCGTCGAGGGTGCGCAGCCTGCCGCCCTGCTCGGCGACGTAGCGGCGGTCGTCACCCTTGCGTACGGCGAAGGCGACCGGCCGGTCGAGTTCGGCCACCTTGGTGAAGCGCAGCTCACCCCCGGCGGAAGGCGGGGCGGACGTGCTCTCCGCCGCCGTCACGTCCGGGGCGGCCGTCGTGGCCGGCGGCCCGGGGTTGGCGGGGTTGGCGGGGGCGGTCGCGGGCTGGACGGAGGAGCAGGCCATGAGGGCCGAGCAGGCGGTGGCGACCGCCACCAGCCCGGCCGCGACGGGGCGCAGACGGCGCATACGGCCCATACTTCCATGCCGCACCGGCGGCCGGCGGCCACGCCGTTCCCGGGCGTGGCCCCCGGCCCGGCCGGGCGTCAGGGGGTCGGGACACCGATTCGTCCAGGTCGCCGGGCGGCTACGAGGCGCCGAGTGCGATCGTGTCCGCGACCTCCTCGTGCCGCTCCGCCTCCTCCTCGGCGAAGCGGACCTCGTCGAGCTTGTCGGCGATGTCCTCGTCCTGCTTCATCAGCGCGTCGAGCGACTGCCCGGCCATGTCCAGCACGCCCATGTCCGCGTACGCCTGCTGCAGGCGCGGGCTCCACAGGCCGATGTCCTTGACGCACGGGACGATGCGGCTGAACAGCAGCGACCGGAACAACCTCAGGTAGTCGGAGTTCTCCGTGGCCTGCATGACGTCGTCGTGCTCCTGCTTCGACAGGCCCAGGTGCTCCCAGCTCTCCGCGCCGCGCAGGCGGTCGCGCATCAGGTAGCAGCCCTCGATGACGAAGTCCTCGCGCTCGCGCAGCTCCGTCTCCGACAGGTTCTTGTAGTAGTCGCGCAGGGCCATCCGCCCGAACGCCACGTGCCTGGCCTCGTCCTGCATGACGTAGGCGAGGATCTGCTTGGGCAGCGGCCTGGTGGTGATGTCGCGCATCACGCCGAACGCCGCCAGCGCCAGGCCCTCGATCAGCACCTGCATGCCCAGGTAGGGCATGTCCCAGCGCGAGTCGCTGAGCGTGGAGTCCAGCAGCGCCTTGAGGTGCTGGTTGATGGGGTAGGCCAGGCCCACCTTGTCCTGCAGGAAGCGGGCGTAGGTCTCGGCGTGCCTGGCCTCGTCCATGGTCTGGGTGGCCGCGTAGAACTTCGAGTCGAGGTCGGGCACCGACTCCACGATCTTGGCCGAGCAGATCATCGCCCCCTGCTCACCGTGCAGGAACTGGGAGAACTGCCACGCGGCCCCGTGCAACCGGACGTCCTTGCGCTGCTGGTCGCTCAGCTTGTGCCACAGGGGTGTGTCGTAGATGGCGATCGTCTGGTCGGAGATGCCCAGCACGTTGTACGGGTCGACCTCGAGGTCCCAGTCGATGCGCTTGGTGGAGTCCCACTGCTTGTCCTTGCCCTTCTGGTACAAGGCGAGCATGCGGTCCCTGCCGTCGTCGTACTCCCAGGTGAACTTGCTGGTGCCGGCCATCTCCACGTTCCAGGTGGAGAGCTCGGCGGGGATGGTGTAGAGATCGTGCGTCGACATCTGACCTCCGCAGGGGGGATACGTACACCGTACGTCCCCTCGAGGCTGGCACGTACGGCGTACGCCCGTCAATAGAATGAGCTATGACCTCCGAGCCCCTGTCCCGGGCGCGCATCGTCGCCGCGGCGATCGACCTCATCGAGCGTGAGGGCGCCGACGCGGTGTCCATGCGGCGCATCGCGGCCGAGCTGGGCGTGGGCGTGATGTCCCTCTACAACCACGTGCCCAACAAGGACGCTCTGCTCAACGGTGTCGCCGAGGCCGTGCTGAGCGAGATCGAGTTCACCGACGACCCCGACGCCCACTGGACCGACAGGGTGCGGATGCAGGCCCGCGCGTTCCGGCAGATCGCCCACGACCACCCCCGGTCCACCATGCTGGTCGTCAGCCGCCAGCTCCACTCGTCCGCCGGGCTGCTGCCGGTCGAGCGGGCCCTGGCCACGCTGCGCAGCGCCGGGTTCGACGGGGTCCACGCGGTGAGGGCGCTGCGGATGTTCATCGCCTTCATCGTCGGGTCGCTGCTGCGCGAGGTCGGGGTGACGCCCACGTTCGCGCCGGATCACCAGCACATGGTCACCGGCGTGGAGGTCGACGCCACGTTGTTCCCCGAGGTGAGCGCGCTCTCCTCGCTGCTGAACAGGTGCGACCACGAGGCCGAGTTCGAGTTCGGGGTCGAGTTGCTGATCCAGGCCATCGCCGTGCACCCGAAGAGGAGGGAGGGCACCCGGTGATCCCGGATGCCCTCCGTCCGAGCAGCCGTTCCTTCCCCTGAACGGCTCGCCTCGGCACCGGTTTCCTCAGCGCCGGGTGCCTCAGTACCAGTTGTGCGATCTGAAGTGGCCCCAGGCGCCGCACGGGCGGCCGTACCTGCCCTTGATGTATGTCAGGCCCCAGCGGATCTGGGTCTCCGGATTCGAGCGCCAGTCGCTGCCCGCTCCCCGCATCTTTCCTGCGGGGAGCGCCTGCGGGATCCCATAGGCGCCTGACGACGAGTTCTGCGCGCGGTGGTTCCAGCCGCTCTCCCTGGTCCAGAGATTGTCGAGACAACGGAATTGTCGATAGGACCAGGACCGCTGGACGACGTGGTCCAGGGCGATCTTCTTGTTCCTGCTCAGCGGCCGCCTGGGGGCGACCTCGGGAGTGACGGTGAGCTGCCAGGTGCGCTGCTTGATGACCGGCGCCTTCCAAAAGCCCTCGTGGATGCGGGACTCGGAGTCGGCCTGTGCCACCGTCACGGTTCCGCCGAACGTGGCGACCGTCGCCATCACGACGAGTGCGCCACGCAGAGCGTGCTTGCTGTCCATTGCGATCCTCGCTGTCGGGTCGCGTGCGGACGGGCGCCCGGCTGTCCGGGCGCCCTGCCGGTCCCCGTCCGTGGCTCGGACGTGGAGGGTCCGCGCGGCCGCTCCGGAATCCTGAAACCGCCCGATACCGCTGGGCGGCCCGGAGGGCTCCGCGACGTGTCCTCTAGCGGGTTTCTATTACGCTCCGTGGTCGCCGGTCACAGGCTGTGACACGCGGAGGACAGGTATTTGCCCGACCGTTCGCCACTCGTGGCCGTCTCGCTGGGCCGGCGTGGCACGGCCCGGCGGCCGGCAGGCCGGGGCTTTGCGGGAAACGTGCCCGCGCGTGGGGTTTGGATCAGTACCAGTGGTGGGATTGGAAATGGGCCCACGCGCGACACGGCGCGGCGTACCTCTTCTTGATGTAACCGAGGCCCCAGGCGATCTGGGTCCTGGGGTTGGTGCGCCAGTCGCGGCCCGACGCGGCCATCTTGCGCCCGGGCAGCGCCTGCGGAATGCCGTAGGCGCCGGAGCCGTTGCCGGCGCGGTGGTTCCAGCCGCTCTCCCTGGACCAGAGCTTGACCAGGCATCTGAACTGCCCTTTCGTCCAGCCACGCTTGGCCGCCATGGGCTTGGCGATGGCCTTGTTCCTGCTGCTCGCCTGGGAGCTCTGCGCCTGCGCGGCCGTCGCCCCGCCCGTCGCCACCAGCGTGGCGGACAGGACCAGGACGGTTGTACGGCGAAGCATCGGCATGCGGGTTCCCTCTCGAACGGGTTCGGGGACCGCGCCACCTTGCCGGAGTTACACCGTTTGTCGCTAATTGATGATGAAAAAAGAGATCGTCACTGAAGATCTCGATATATCCCTGTTCAGGGCCAATGTCGCGAAAATGTGGAAAGCGTCACAAAATCAGGCGTGAGCCGTTCTGTAGGGTCAGATCATGAGCCTTCGTGACATCCCCGTCCGCACCCTCGCGGACTCCTCCACCACCCTCGGCGAGCTCGTCGGCGAGCAGGCCGTCCTGATCGTGAACGTGGCGTCCAAGTGCGGCCTCACCCCGCAGTACAGCGGCCTGGTCAAGCTCCACCGGGACTACGGCCCGCGTGGCTTCGCCGTCGTCGGCATGCCCTGCAACCAGTTCATGGGCCAGGAGCCCGGCTCGGCCGAGGAGATCCAGGAGTTCTGCTCGACCACCTATGGCGCCGACTTCCCGCTGCTGGAGAAGGCCGAGGTCAACGGCCCCGGCCGGCACCCGCTCTACACCGCCCTGACCGAGACCGCCGACGCCGACGGCGAGGCGGGCGACGTCCAGTGGAACTTCGAGAAGTTCCTCGTCGACCGCGACGGCGCGGTCGTCGCCCGCTTCCGTCCGGGCACCACCCCCGAGGACCCGGCCGTCATCGCGGCCATCGAGAAGGTCCTGTAGCCCCTCGGAGGTTCAGCGCCGGGGCCCGCAGCTGCCGCGCACGATGAGCTCCGTCGGCAGCACCACGCTGCGCGGCCGCCGGCCCCCCGCGCGCAGCACCAGCTCGGCCGCGCGGTAGCCGATGTCGCGGGCCGGCTGGGCGATCACCGTGAGCGGCGGCGCGCACAGCTCCGCCCACGGCACGTCGTCGTACATCACCAGCGACACGTCACGGGGCACCCGCAGGTCGAGCTCCCGGGCGGCGAGCACGGCCGCCTCGCCCAGCACGTTGCCCGCGGCGAGCACGGCGGTCAGGTCGGGACGGCTCTGGAACAGGCCGGAGGCGGCGGCGTAGGCGGAGTCACGGCTGCCGGTGGCGAACACCACCAGCTCGTCGTCCACGGGCGCGCCCACCGCCTCGCGGAACGCCGCCACCCGGCGCTCGTGGCCCGGGCCGCCGAGGAAGGCGATCCGCCGGTGCCCGAGGCCCCTGAGATAGCGCACCGCCGTGCGGATCCCGGCCCGGTCGTCGGCCAGCACCGCGGGCACGTCGACGGAGCGGGCGGCCGGAGCGGGCGTGAGGCCGTCGAGCAGCATGAGGTCGGCGGTCGTGCCGAGGTCAGCCTCGTCGTCATCGGGAGCCTCGGAGGGCAGCCGGTCGGCGAAGACCACCGTCATGCCCGCCTTGAGCGCCGGGCCCCACGCGTCGGCGTCACCCGAGGGCACCGCGATCAGCCGGTCGACGCTCTGCTCCAGCAGCATGCCGATCAGCTCGGCCTCCTGCTCGGGGTCGTCGCCGGTGGACCCGACCACGACCGGCTCGCCGGCCGATCGCGCGCAGGCCAGCACGCCCTCGGCCAGCCGGCCGAAGAAGGAGTCGGTGAGGTCGGGCACCAGCAGCCCGATGCCGCCCGTGCGGCGCTGGCGCAGATTGCGGCCGAGCGCGCTCGGGCGGTAGTCGAGCTGGGCCGCGACGGCCAGCACCCGCTCCCTGGTCCGCGGGCTGGCCGAGCCGCCGGACAGCACCCTGGACACGGTGGCGACCCCGACGCCGGCCGCCTCCGCCACGTCCTTGATGGTCGCTCGCTTGGCATCCATGGAAACGATTCCATCATGATTCCGTCGTTCCCGGAACCCCCGCACGCCGGGAACCCCTATTAGCCGCAGGCTCTTGACACCGATCTCTGGTTCAGGGTGAGATGCTTGAAAACGTATCCACGAAAGTGGAGCCCCGCACAATATCCGGGCCATCGCCCTGGAGCGTGAAGGACTGACATGGCTTCCATCGTTCTGACCAATGTCGACAAGGTCTACGCCGGTGGCGTGAAGGCCGTGAACGGGCTCAACCTTGAGATCAAGGATGGCGAGTTCATGGTGCTGGTCGGCCCCTCGGGTTGCGGGAAGTCGACCGCGCTCCGGATGATCGCCGGCCTGGAGGACATCAGCGGCGGCGAGATCGCGATCGGCGACAAGGTGGTCAACCACCTGCCGCCCAAGGACCGCGACATCGCGATGGTCTTCCAGAACTACGCGCTCTACCCGCACATGACGGTCGAGGAGAACCTCGCGTTCGGCCTCAAGCTTCGCAAGATGCCCAAGCCGGAGATCCAGAAGCGGGTCAACGAGGCCGCCAAGATGCTGGGCCTCGAGACCTACCTCAAGCGCAAGCCGGCCGCCCTGTCCGGTGGTCAGCGCCAGCGTGTCGCGATGGGCCGCGCCATCGTCCGCGAGCCGCAGGCGTTCCTCATGGACGAGCCGCTGTCCAACCTCGACGCCAAGCTCCGCGTCTCGATGCGCGCCTCGCTCAACACACTGCACGAGCGCCTCGGCGTCACGACCGTCTACGTCACGCACGACCAGGTCGAGGCCATGACGCTGGGCGACCGGGTCTGCGTCCTGCGCGACGGCCTCCTGCAGCAGGTCGACACCCCGCAGAACCTGTTCGACAAGCCGGTCAACCTGTTCGTGGCCGGATTCATGGGTTCGCCGTCGATGAACTTCGTCACCGCCGAGCTGGTGCGCGACGGCGGCGCGGCCGTCACCTTCGCCGACATCAAGCTGCCCATCCCCGACTCCACCTTCACCGACAAGCCTGGCCTCGACCAGTACATCGGCAAGAAGATCATCCTCGGCATCCGTCCCTCCGACTTCGAGGACGCCGGTTCGGCCGGCAGCCACGCCGACGGCTGGGCCACGCTCCCCGTCAAGGCCGAGGTCACCGAGGAGCTGGGCTCCGAGATCAACGTGCTGTTCCTGATCGACGCCCCGCCGGTCGAGCACAAGGACACCGTCGCCGCCGCCGACACAGGTGACGACGAGGAGGCCGCGCTGCCGCTCGTGGGCGACAAGTCACTCTGGACCGCCCGTGTCAACGCGCGCAGCCACGTGCGCCCCGGCCAGCACATCGACCTGGTTCTCGACACGCACAACCTGCACTTCTTCGACCCGACCTCCGGCCTGTCGATCGGCCACGAGGCGAACCGGGGCGCCTGACCGCCCTCCTGATGCGCGGCCCGAGCAACGCTCGGGCCGTCCGGGCCCCATCGCGACCCCCTCCCGCGGCGGGGCCCACCCTTTTCTTCTCGGAATCGCGGGTGTCAGCGGCCGATCCGCGCCGAGACGGCGCCCACGAGGCCGCGCGGCACGAACTTCCCGACGGCCACCACCGCCTTGTACAGCGCGCCGGGCACCGACACCCGCTTGCCCAGGGCGAGATCCCGCATGGCCGTCCTGGCCACGTCGTCGGCGTCCAGCCACATGAAGCCCGGCATCCCCGACATGTCGATCAAGGCCCGCTGGTGGAACTCGGTCCGCACGAACCCCGGGCAGAGCGCCATGATCCTGATGCGCGGGTTGCCGATCTCGGCCGCGGCGGACTCGCTGAAGTTGACCACCCACGCCTTGGACGCGCTGTAGGTGCCGCGGGTGAAGAAGGCGGCCACGGAGGCGACGTTGATCACCGCGCCCCGGCCACGCTCCCTCATGCCGGGCAGCGCGGCCAGCGTCAGCCTCAGCACGGCCTCGCAGTGCACCTTCAGCATGCGGACCTCGTCCTCGATCGGCACGTCGGGGAACGCCGCCGGGTGACCGAAGCCGGCGTTGTTGACCAGCAGGTCGACCTCGTCGCGCAGCCGTGACTCGACCCGGGCCAGCCCCTCCTCGGTGGCCAGATCGGCGGCGAGGGTCTGCGCGCTCGCGCCGTATCTGAGCTTGAGCCGGCCGGCGCTCTCGGCCAGCCTGGTCTCGTCGCGCGCCACCAGGACGAGGTCGAACCCGTCGGCGGCCAGCCGGCGGGCGAAGGCGGCTCCGATGCCGGAGGTCGCGCCGGTGATCAGTGCGGTAGGCATGCCTGCACCCTAACGGCCCCCGCGGGTGGGCCACGAGACCGCGCGGGGCGCGCCCGCCGGAGCGGCGCCGCCCGCGCCGCGACCCTCGCGCCCGGCCAAGCTGAGAGGTTTCCCAGGAAGCGCGCGGGCGTTCGCGCAGGTCATCGCGGAGTGACCGGCGGGGGCGGAGGCGGGCGGCCGCAGCTCCCCCGGCGGCCGTCTAGGGTCGGTCGAGAAGTGTGGATCAAGCGAGGGCGGGGCAGCGCGGGTGAGCATCACGGCCGACACGCGACGTGCGGCGAAGGAAGGCGGCGAGACGCGGCCGAAGCGGTGCAGGCGCCGCTGGCCGTCGTGGACGCTCGTCACGTTCCTCGCCCTCTGGGCGGTCATCCGGGTGGGCGGGCTGGAGCAGGGGTCGTTCCTCACGCAGCTGATGACGCTGACGCCCCTCGCCGTGGTGTTGTCGGCGCTGACGGCACTGCTGCTGGTGTTCCGCAACCGGCCCGCGGCCTGCGTGGCCCTGGCCGCCTGCGTGGCCTTCACTGCCACCGTCGCCCCCAGGGCGTTCGGCGGCCCCGCCGCCGCTCCGGAGGGCAGCCCGCTGCGGGTGCTGACGGTCAACCTGTTCGGGCGGGCGGACGCGGCGAGCGTGGTCGACCTGGTCCGGAGGTACGATCCCGACGTGTTCAGCGCGCTGGAGCTCACCCCCCGCGCGGTGACGGCGCTCGACGCCGCGGGGCTCGACACGCTGATGCCGCACCGGGTGCTGGAGGCCGACTTCGGCGCCACGGGGAGCGGGCTGTTCGCCAAGCACCCGCTGACCGCGCTCGACGGGCTGTTCACCCCGATCGGGCACAACATGCCCGCGGCCACGATCAGCCTGCCGGGCGGTCCGGCCGCGCAGATCGTCGCCGTCCACCCCAACCCGCCGCTCGGCCGGATGACCGCCGAGTGGTACGCCGCGCTGGACGCCTTTCCACCGGCCTCCGACGAGGTCGTGCGGGTGCTGGCCGGCGACTTCAACGCCAGCCTCGACCATCGCGCCCTGCGCGACCTGCTGGACCGGGGCTACCACGACGCCGCCGAGCGGGCCGGCAAGGGGCTGGTGCCGACCTGGCCCAACGGGCGGTGGATGCCGCCGCTCATCACGATCGACCACATCCTGACCGACCGCCGTGCCGGGGTGGCCAGGGTCGAGATCCTCGACGTGCCCCGCACCGACCATCGGGGCGTGTTCGCCGAGCTGCGCCTGCCCGCCCGGCCCTAGCGCGAAGGTCTCGATCAACTCCGGGTGAGCGGCGGCTGGACTAGGCTGGAATCTCCCGCTGTCCCCCCTCCGGCAGAGGCAGGGCGATGTGCTGAAGGTTCCGCTCGCCGAGTCGTTCCGCTACATCCACGAGCCGCTGCACGTGGACGAGCGGGCGCTGCCGCTGCTCGGCAACGACGCGCTGGTGGAGGAGCTCAAGCACCGCCTCAGGCGCTCGCGCGGCGGGACGTTCCTGATCACCGGGTTCCGCGGGGTGGGCAAGAGCACGATCGTGTCGCGGGCGCTGGACGAGATCGCCAGGGAGGACGACCCCGCCGGGCTGATCGTGCCCATCGTGCTCAACGTGGCCCGGCCGACCACTCCCGAGCGGCTGCTGTTCGCCGTGGTCCGGCGCGTCTACGAGTCGCTGCAGGACCGCGGCGCGCTGTCCCGGCTGAGCGAGGCCGCCCAGCGGGCGCTGATGCTCGCGCACATCCGCACCTCGCTGGGCGTCAAGCAGACCCGGGGCGACGCGACCGAACGCAACGCCTCGCTTACCCTCGGCGTAAGCGAGGCCTTGCAGAAGCTCGCGGGCCCGGCGGGGCTCGTCGTGCCGGCGGTCGGGCTGTCGAGCAAGCGCACCCGGTCGCTGGCGACCGAGGCGTCCTTCCTCACCTACTCCGACGCCGACGTCGAGTACGACCTGGCCAGGATCGTCGACCTGCTCGACGGGCGCGGCCCGGCGGGGCCCCCGGTGCGGCGGCGCCTGTTCGGCGGGCGGGCCCGGCCGGCGCCGAGCCGGGTCCATCTGGTGATCGTGCTGGACGAGGTCGACAAGCTGACCGCCGCGAGCTCCGGCCTGGCCGCCGTCGAGTCGCTGCTGACCAGCCTCAAGAACACACTCACCATGCGGGGCGTGCACTTCCTCGTGGTCGCGGGTCCCGACCTGCACGACTACGCGGTCCGCGACGTCAGCCGCGGCAACAGCGTCTACGAGAGCGTGTTCGCCTGGCGAATGTACGTGCCGTGCACGTGGGACGCCCCCGACCGGCTGGTCGACGCCGTGATCGGCCGTCCCCCGCCGCACGCCGTGGAGGACGTCGGGCGGCTGGTCCGCTATCTCCGCTTCAAAGCCAGAGGCGTGCCGCGCCGGCTGCTGCAGGAGTTCGGCGACCTGGTCGTGTGGGAGAACGGCCGGCCGTTCCTCGTCGCGGCCGGGGCCGACTACGACCGCGTGGTGTTCTACGCCCGGCTGGAGGAGCTGGCCGACGGCTACTTCCGTCAGCCCGGCCAGGAGCGGTTGTTCCCGGTGCCCATCGACGAGGACCGCTGGCGGCTGGGCGGCTACTACATCCTCGACTGGATCCTGCGCAGCGAGGGCGAGCCGTTCACCGCGCAGAGCATCGTCGGCTCGCCCGAGCAGACCGAGCTCGACCCGTTGCTGCGCATCGCGCAGCCCGCGGTCGAGCGGCTGCTGCGCCACCTGGCGGGGCAGGGCGTCATCACCGTGCTGCGCGAGCCCGGCGTCAACGCCACGCTGGTCGGCAGCGCCGACGACCCCCAGCTGACCTCCTACAAGCTGGCCGAGGACGTCAAGCGGACGCTGCTCGGCATCGCGTTCGGCAACGAGGCGGAACGGGCCGCTCTCGACCTGGCCGCGCCGCCCGTCGCCGTCTCGCAGACCGGGTTCATCACGCCCGCCCCGTCTCCCTACCCGGCCGACGACCACCCCGGCGCCTACCAGCCGGCCTGGGAGCCGTCCTCCGGCAGCTACCCGCCGCTGCCCGAGTCGCAGGCGCGGCCGGCGCCGGCGTCGGTCTCCGTCGCGCACCGCCGGATCGCCGGCCGCTACGACCTGCTGGAGGTGATCGGGCAGGGCGGCATGAGCACGGTCTACCGGGGCCGCGACACCAGGCTGGACCGCGACGTCGCCATCAAGGTGATGCGCACCGACCGGCCCAGCGCCGAGGACCTCGCCAGGAGGTTCCGCAGAGAGAGCAAGATCGCCATCCGGCTGCGCCATCCGGGCATCGTCGCCACGCTGGACATCGTCGAGGACCCCGTCGCGGGCCTGGTCATGGTCATGGAGCTGGTCGAGGGCCGGACCCTGCGCGAGGTGGTGGAGGCCGACGGGCCGCTGCCGGCCAGGGAGGCCGTGCGCCTGGCGCTGGCGCTCGCCTCCGCCCTCGCCTACCTGGCGAGCGAGAACCTCACCAGGCTCGACCTCAAACCCAGCAACATCATGATGAACCCCGACCACGACCCGGTGATCATCGACTTCGGCATCGTCAAGGGGCTGGTCGACTCGACGGTCGCGACGGGCGCCGGGCTGCTCGTCGGCACCCCCGCCTACATCTCGCCCGAGGCCGTCCAGGGCGAGAGGGTCGACATCCGCTCCGACATCTACGCGCTGGGCATCGTGCTGCACTACGCCCTCACCGGCAGGGTCCCCTACCCGACCGAGAGCGTCCAGAGCGTCCTCTACGCGATCGCCCAGGGCAAGCTGGACCTGGCCGCGCTCGACGGGCTGCCCGAGCTGGGCGACATCATCCGCCGCGCGACCGCGCTCCGCCCCGAGGACCGCTACCAGGACCCCGAGGAGCTGCTCGCCACGCTGCGGGAGCTGCCCGAGGCCAAGACGCTCGACCGGGAGCGGCGGGTGGAGCCGCCGACGGTGGAGATCCCGAACCGGGCGGTGACCGGTCCGGCCGAACCGCCGCCTCCACCACCGCTTTCCGGCACCAAACTCTGGTCCGGGCCGCACGTCGCCGGACCACCGCCACCTCCACCACCGCCTTCCGGCACCCAGCCCCGGCCCGCGCTGGGTGTGCTGCGGCTCGACGACGGCCAGGAGTTCCCGCTCGACCGCCACTATCTGGTGGGACGCAGGCCCGAGACCGCGTCCGAGGTCAAGACGGGGCAGGCCACTCCCGTCCAGGTGGACGACCAGGACAAGTCGATCTCCCGCCACCACCTCCGGATCATCCCTGACGGCGGCCGGCTGCTGGTCACCGACCTCGGCTCCACGAACGGCACCGGGATCCAGCCGCCGGGCGCGCCCGACTTCGCCGACCTGCCGCCCGACTCGCCCGTCGTCGTGCCGCCCGGCTCGATGATCCGCGTCGGGCTCAACCGGACGATGAGGTTCGAGGCTCCGCCCGGCCCCTGAGCCCTGGCCCGCCGGTCACTTGGTGACGGAGGCGGCGCTCCTGCGCGGGCCGAAGTATCTCCACAGGAAGTTGACCAGCACCGTGATCCGGTTGCGCCCTCCCAGGAGCTGCGCCACGTGCACGCCGATCCAGCACAGCCAGGCGGGCAGGCCGCTGAGGGTGAGCCCGTTGTCGAGTTGCAGGACCGCCTCGCAGCGGCCGACCGTGGCCATGGTGCCGCGGTCGTGGTAGACGAACGGCTTCAGGGGGCGGCCCCGGGCGGCGGCCAGGATCTGCCTGCCCACGTGCCTGCCCATCTGGATGCCGGGCTGAGCCAGCTGCGGCAGCGGCTTCGGCGGGGCCGCCAGGTCTCCGGCGACGAAGATCTCGGGATGCTCCTCGACGTTGAGCGCCTGTGTGACCACGATGCCGCCGCCCCTGCCCTGCCGCAGGCCGTAGCGGCCGACCCCCTCGGGGGCGGCGACGCCGAGCGCCCACACGGTCACGTCGCTGGGCAGCCGGGTGCCGTCGGCCAGCACGACCGCGTCGGGCTCGACGGACGCGACGGTGCTGCCGAGCATCATGCGCACGCCTCGCCTGCGCAGCGCCCTGGCGGCCTTGGCGCGCAGCCGGGGCCGGTACGGCGAGAGCACGTGGTCGAAGCGCTCCACCAGGGTGACGCTGGACTGGTCGGGGCCGATCTCGGGATAGGTCAGCGGGATCGAGCGCCGGCGCAGCTCGGCCATGGCGCCCGCCATCTCGACCCCGGTGGCGCCTCCCCCGATGACCACGACGTGGCTGGTGGGACGCCTGCCCTCGGCGGCCTCCTCCAGGCGGCGCTGCAGCTCCCCGCGCATCACGACCGCGTCGTCGGCCGAGTAGATCGGCATGGAGTTCGCCTCCGCGCCGGGGATGCTCGCCCAGTTGGTGGTGACCCCGGTGGCCAGGACGAGGTAGTCGTAGTCGAGGGTGGTGCCGTCGTCGAGCCGCACCTTCCTGTCGGCGGCCCGCAGGTCGACCATGCCGGCGACCCGGACCCGCACGTCGGGGTACTTGGCCGCGCACACGCGCAGGGGGTAGGTCACGTCGCCGGCCGAGAGCGCCCCGGTGGCCACCTGGTAGAGCAGCGGCTGGAACGTCGTGTAGGGATTGCGGTCGACCAGGGTGACCTGGGCGCCGCCCCGGGCCAGCTCCTGCATGGCGTTCAGCCCGGCGAAACCCGCCCCCACGATGACGACCCTCGGCCTGACCGGCCGTGTCTGTTGAACCATGGCACGCTGCCCCCGTCCGGCGAATGGTCTCTCGATCCATATCACTCCGCACGCGACGCCTAAACCCCGGGCGGCGGCGCCCGGCGCGCCGGGGAGGCGGCCCGCCCCGCCGGTGCGCGGCCCGCCTCCAGCGCCAGGTCCAGCGCCGGGGTCGCGAGCCGGCCTGGCCGCCCTGGACGTACTTCCGGCCGGCCGTCCAGCCGTCGCCGGCCGAGTCGACCATCGGTGACCATGCCCGTGACCAGGCCGTGCCTGCTGGCGCTGATCGTCAGGCTCTGCCCCGTGGACAGGGCCGTCTCCTGCGTTCCCGACCAACTAAGACCTGACATGTCATGAAATGTGATCTGGTCAGGAAAGCCGCCGGAGAGCCGGTGCCGCCTCAGCCGTCGAGGTAGCGCAGGATGGCCAGCACCCGCCTGCTGTAGACAGGGGTGCGCGGCAGGTCGAGCTTGTCGAAGATGGCGTTGACGTGCTTCTCGACCGTGCTCAGCGAGACGTGCAAGTTGCCGGCGATGGCGGAGTTGGCGTAGCCCTGCGCGAGCTGCCGCAGCACCTCCGACTCGCGCTCGCTGAGCGTGCCCAGCGGGTCTGCGTGGCTGGTGCGGGCCAGCAGCTGGCGCACCACCTCAGGGTCGAGCACGGTGCCGCCCGCCCGGACGCGCTCCAGCGCCTCCAGGAACTCGGCCACCTCCGACACCCGGTCCTTCAAGAGGTAGCCCACGCTCTCGGTGGCGTCGGCGAGCAGCTTGGCCGCGTAGGTCTTCTCCACGTACTGCGACAGCACCACGATGCCCACGCCGGGCCAGCGCCGGCGGATCTCCAGGGCGGCGCGCAGCCCCTCGTCGGAGTGGCCGGGCGGCATCCGCACGTCCACCACGGCCACGTCCGGCCGGTCGGCGGCCACCGCCTCGACCAGCGCCTCGGCGTCGCCCACGGCCGCCACCACCTGGTGACCCGCCTCTTCGAGCAGCCGGATCAGGCCCTCGCGGAGCAGCACCGCGTCGTCGGCCAGGATCAGCCGCACGGCGCCTGCTTCGGCAGCGAGGCGTGCACCCGGGTGCCGCCGCCCGGCGCGGGACCGGCCTCGAACCTGCCGTCGAGCGCGTGGACCCGCCTGGCCAGCCCCGACAGGCCGCCGCCCGCCGGATCGGCCCCGCCCCGGCCGTCGTCGGAGACCGTCACCCGCACCTCCCGCTCGTCCTCCTCCAGGACGACCAGGATGTCACGGGCCCCGGCGTGCTTGACCGTGTTGGTGATCGCCTCTCGCGCCACGAAGTAGAGCGCGGTCTCCACCTCCGAGACCGGCCGCCCGGCCAGCCCGTAGTGCACCGTCACCGGGACGCTCGACCGCTCGGCCACCCCTTCCAGCGCCGCGCGCAGGCCGACATCGTCGAGCGCGGTCGGATAGATCCGCCACGCCACGCTGCGCAGCTCGTCCAGCAGCCGCCGCGACTCGCTGTAGGCCTGGTCGACCAGCTCGGCGGCCTGGGAGGGGTTGTGCCGGGCCCGTCCGAGCAGCATGGCCAGCGCCACGCCGCGCTGCTGGACGCCGTCGTGCAGGTCGCGTTCGATCCGGCGCCGCTCGTCGTCGACCGCCCGTACGATGCCGGAGCGGGTGCTGGTCAGCTCGGCGATGCGCCGCCGCATCACCTCCTCGGGGCCGGGGCCCAGGAAGCGCACGGCCAGCCGCCGCTCGGCTCCCACGACCAGCAGGCACCACGCCACATCGAGCGCCAGCACCACCACCGCGCCGGTGAGACCGATCGTCCAGCTCTCCGTCGTCAGCGTGACGCCGGGGAGGTTCAGCGACACGGGGCTGCTCCGGCCGTACGTCATGGCCCAGAGGCTGCCCGACACGAACAGCAGCCCGATGAACGTCAGCACCAGCGCCACGTAGCCGCCGAGCACCCCGGCCAGGCCGCGCAGCGCGAGATAGCCGGCGCCGGGGGCGCCCACGGGGAGGTCGTGCCCGAGCCAGGCGGACAGGCGCGCCCGCTCGATCGCCGCCAGCCCGGGCGACCACCTGGCCCGCCACGGCCAGGCGAACAGCAGCAGGACGAGCGCGGCGGCGCCGGTGAATGTCCCGGCCAGCACGCCGGCGAGCCGGCGCAGGACCATGGCAGTCACGACGCGCAGTCTAGGCGTCGCGCCGGCGCAGCACGGCCTGGCCGGTCGCCAGCGCCGCGACCGCCCAGCCGGCCAGCCAGGCCAGGCCCTCTCCCGGCGAGTAGGGCATCGGGCCGCCCGTCGGGTTGTCGGCGCTCTCCATGAACGCCAGCCCGGCGAACATCGGCAGCCGCTGCGCCACCTCCATCGCCGGCTGCGCGCCCGACATGAGCAGCAGCAGCGGCAGGCCGAACAGCAGCATGAACACCACGGTCAGCGTGCCCGCCGCGCTCCGCGTCGCGGTGCCCGCGCCGAGCGCCAGCAGCGACACCAGCGCGCAGAACACGCCGACCCGCAGCAGGTCCGCGGCGGTGCGGCCGGCGGGCAGCGTGACGAGCCCGCCGAAGATCGGCGCCGACAGCACCAGGTAGGTGGCGACCGCCCCGGCGGCGCCCGCCAGCACGCCGGTCACGAACGTCGTGGGCGCGACAACGAGGGCCTTCGCGGCCAGCATCCGGCCCCGGACCGGAGTGGCCTGCAGCGTGCCGCGGATGGAGCCGGACGCGTACTCCGAGGTGATCGCCAGCATGGCCAGGGCGACCAGCGTGAACTGGGCGAACACCATCGCCAAGATCACCGCCTCGGTAGCGGGCAGGCGGGCTGTGACGCCGTCTCGCACCAGGTCGGTCGCCCGCGCCCCGCCGAGGGTGAGCGCGGCCAGCACGGTCACCGCGACCGTGCCCGCCACGCACCACCACGTGGCGCGCACCGACCACAGCTTCCCCCACTCGGCCGCCACCCCTCGCGCCACCGCGACCACCACCCCCTCCCCCGTGCCTGCCCGAGGCGCCGGCGCCGTCGTCTTCACGCCGTTCATCCCGGTGTTCGTCCCGGTGTTCGTCCCGGTGTTCATCCCGGTGTTCGTCCCGGTGTTCATGGACGTGTTCATGGACGTGTTCGTCCCGGTGTTCATCGGGTCGTTCATCGGGTGCTCCCGTACTCGACGCTGTTCGCGGTCAGGTCCTGGTAGGCCTGTTCCAGGGACGCCTCGCGCGCTCTCAGCTCGTGCAGCCGGATCCCGGCCTCGTGCGCCAGGTCGCCGATCCGCTCGATCGGCGCGCCGGTGGCGACCAGCTCGTTCTCGGCCCGCCGCTCGACGGCGACGCCGGCGGCGGCCAGCCGGCGCGCGAAGTCGCCCGCGTGCGGGGTGCGGACCAGCACCGCGCCGGTCGCCAGCACCTCGTCCAGGGGCGCGTCCACGAGCAGCCGCCCCTTCCCGATCACCACCAGGTGGTCGGCGGTGAGCTGCATCTCGCTCATCAGGTGGCTGGAGACGAACACCGTGCGCCCCTCGGCCGCCAGCGAGCGCATCAGCCGGCGCACCCAGCGCACCCCGTCGGGGTCGAGCCCGTTGACGGGCTCGTCGAACATCAGCACCTCGGGATCGCCGAGCAGCGCGCCCGCGATGCCGAGCCGCTGGCTCATGCCCAGCGACAGCGTGCCCGCCCGCTTCCCGGCGACGGCGCCGAGCCCGACCGTCTCCAGGACCTCGGCCACGCGGGCCCGGCCGATGCCGTTGGAGCGGGCCAGAGCGAGCAGGTGCGCGCGGACGGCACGGCCCGGGTGCACGGCCCGCGCGTCCAGGAGCGCGCCCACCGTGCGCAGCGGGTTCTCCAGCTCGTGGTACGGCCGGCCACCGATCAGCGCTCTGCCCTCGCTCGGCCGGTCGAGCCCGAGGATCATGCGCATCGTGGTGGTCTTGCCGGCGCCGTTGGGACCGAGGAAACCGGTGACGGCGCCGGCCCTGAGCCGGAACGTCAGGCCGTCGACGGCCTTCCGGTCGCCGTAGCGTTTGCTGAGTCGGTCAAGACTGATCACGGTCGTCCACGCTAGGTAACCGGGCGTCCGGCCACCATGGGGGCGAACCGCCGACTCCGATGGCGGTTTCCCGCACCCGTCAGGCGGAGCCGGTGACGCAGGACTCCCCGAGCCGCCGTCGTGGATCACCACGGCAGTTTTTAGAGTCCTACTCTAAAGTGGTACTTTAAAAAAGTGCCAGCCGTCAAGGGTCCGAAGAAGCGTTCGGCGGAGACCAGGCGCCGCGTGGTGGCCGCCGCTCACGAGCTGTTCGTCGAGCGAGGCTACACCGGGACGACCTTCCAGGAGGTCGCCGACGCGGCGGGGGTGTCGGTGCAGACGGTCTACTTCCACTACGGCAACAAGAGCCGGCTGCTCAAGCACGTGGTCGACGTGGCCTCCGTCGGCGACGACGCGCCCGTCCCGCTGCTCGACCGGCCGTGGTTCGCGGCCCTGCGGGAGACGCCGGACCCCGTGGAGGTGGTGCGCGGGTGGACCCGCGAGAGCGGCGTGATCCTGGAGCGGGTGGCACCGGTCCTCGCCGTGGTCCGCGACGCGGCTCCGGCCGATCCCGACATGGCCGCCCAGTGGGCCGCCAACAGCGAGCAGCGGCACACCGCCCACGGCGAGTTCGTCGCCATCCTCGCCCGGCTGCGCGCCCTGCGGCCCGGGCTCACCAGGCGCCGGGCCACCGACGTCACGGCCGGGCTGCTGTCACCCGACCTGTTCCTGGTCATGACGCGCGAGTGCGGCTGGAGCACGGCCCAGTGGCGGACGTGGACGGCCGACCAACTGGCCCACGCCCTCCTGCTCGCGGCCCCTCCCTAGGTCGGCCCTCCCGGCTACCTAAGTAGGGGGCCCGCAGGCCGAGGACCGATTCGGGGCGGGGGCGCGGGCCCCTATCGTCCGACCATGCGCAAAGCCATCCAGCTCGCGGGTCTGATCATGGTCCTCCAGGGCGTCAGCGGCGCCATCGACCATCTGCTGGTCCAACCCTTCATGGGCGCGATCCTCAACCTCTTCAACCGGGTGGTCATCCCCCGGGTGGACCTCCTGGCCGCTCATCCGCTCTTCGCGAACCTGGCCCTGGCGATCCTGGGCATCGTCGTGATCATCGCCGCGGAGCGTTCCCGGTAACCGCCGCACGATTTCTGGATAAGCGTCCTGGTTCACGCTCGGTTATGATCACCCACATGTCCCAGGAACGTGATCCAAACCTCCCCGTCACCGAGATCAACCCGGCCATTCCCCACCCGGCCCGCATCTACGACTACTGGCTCGGCGGCAAGGACAACTTCGAGTCGGACCGCGTGGCGGCCGAGCAGGTGATCTCCGCCGTGCCGGAGGTGCGCGAGACCGCACGGGAGAACCGCGCCTTCCTCGGGCGAGCCGTACGGCACATCATCGCCGACGGCGTCACCCAGTTCCTCGACATCGGCACCGGCATCCCCACACAGGGCAACACCCACGAGGTGGCGCAGGCCGCCGATCCCACGGCGCGCATCGTGTACGTCGACAACGACCCCATGGTCATGGTGCACGCCCGGGCCCTGATGAGCAGCACGGAGCAGGGCGCGACCGCCTTCATCCAGGCCGACCTGCGCGAGCCCGACTCGATCCTGACCCACCCGCGGCTCCTCGACACCATCGACCTCGACCGGCCGATCGCCATCCTGCTGGTGGCGATACTGATGTTCGTCAAGGACAGCGAGCAGCCGTACGACCTGGTCAAGCGGATCGCCGACGCCGCCGCCCCCGGCAGCTACCTCGTCCTCTCCCATGTCAGCCAGGACCTGCTCACGCAGGAGGCCATGGAGCGCACCCTGCAGGTCTACAACAGGGCCTCGGCGACCATGACCATGCGCACCCGCGAAGAGATCATCCGCCTCTTCGACGGCTTCGAACTGCTCGAGCCCGGTGTGGAGAAGGTCTACAGCTGGCGGCCGGAAGGCCCCGTTCCCAACCGCCCCACCGCCGTCTACGCGGGAGTGGGCCGGAAGCGGTAAGGACTTCTCACAACCCGTTCTTTACGGGTGGGTTTCCGCTGTGATGCATGTGTATTGCTCGTTACGACGGTGCGTCACCGGTAACGGGAGCACGGCCACGCATCGTCAGTGTGCGTAACCCGCCACTCCTACGCTCAAGATCCTGAAGCGGAGCGTAGGAGGAGACGATGGCGCGCTGGCTCGACGAGTGGCACCCCGACGACGAGACCTTCTGGGAGAGATCAGGCAAGCGGATCGCCCGGCGCAATCTGATCTTCTCGATCTTCGCCGAGCATCTCGGCTTCACCGTCTGGACCCTGTGGAGCATCGTGGCCGCCAAGATGGGCGCCTACGACTTCTCCACCGACCAGCTGTTCTGACTGGTGGCGCTGCCCAGCCTGATCGGTTCGGTGCTGCGCGTGCCCTACACGTTCGGGCCCGCCAGGTTCGGCGGACGCGACTTCACCACGGTCAGCGCGCTGCTGCTGCTCGTCCCGGCCGTGCTGCTGGGGGTGGCGGTGAGCGACCCTGGCACGCCGTACTGGATGTTCCTGGTGATCGCGGCGCTGGCCGGGGTCGGCGGCGGCAACTTCGCCTCCAGCATGGCCAACATCACCTACTTCTATCCGCGCTCCAAGCAGGGGGTGGCGCTCGGGCTGAACGCCGCCGGGGGCAACATCGGGGTCAGCTCGGTGCAGCTGGTCATGCCGCTGGTGATCGGCGGGTTCGGGCTGGCCGCGGCGGGCTGGTTCTGGGTGCCGCCGGTGGTGCTGGCCGCGGTTTGCGCGTGGTTCTTCATGGACAACCTGACCAGCGCCAGGGCGAGTTCGCGCGAGCAGCTGGCGGTGGCCGGGCGGGCCCAGACGTGGATCATGTCGTTCCTGTACATCGGCACGTTCGGCCCGTTCATCGGCTACTCGACGGCGTTCCCGCTGCTGAGCGAGAGCCTGTTCCCCGACTCGCCGTGGGCGGCCGTGGCGTTCGTCGGCCCGCTGGTCGGCTCGCTGATCAGGCCGGTCGGCGGCTGGCCGGCCGACCGGCCCCGGCCTCGCCCACCCCGACGTCGCCCACCCCGGCCTCGTTGACCCCGGCCTCGTTGACCCCGGCGTCACCGACCCCGGCCCCGTTGACGCAGCGTAGGACGGGATGGCGGGTCAGCGCGTCCGGGTCCAGCCGCCGCCCGGTGGCGACGTGGAAGGTCGCGACCTCGCCGGTCGTCCGGCCCGCCCTGAGCGCCCTCACCCGCGACATCCCCGCCTACGGAGCCCACGCGGCGCGCACGCTCCTGTCGCTGATCGCCGGAGAGCGGGTGGGCCCGGTCGAGGACCGCGCGCCCCGCCTCGTCCCGCGCGGCAGCACCGGCCCTCCCCCTGCATGAGCCCGGCATGAGCCCGGCATGAGCCCGGCAGGCGGTCTCGGTGCCGCGCTCCCGGGACCGGGAGGTCGCGTGCGAGAATGCTTGACCATGATCGACAACGTGATCGACATCGGCCCCTTGCGACCGGAGGACCGCGCCGCCTGGGAAGCGCTGGCGCGCGGCTACAAGGCCTTCTACGAGACCACGGTGCCCGACGACGGCTACGACGAGACCTGGCGGCGGCTGCTGAGCGGCACCGAGTTGCACGGCGTCGGCGCCCGGCTCGGCGGTGAGCTCGTCGGCATCGCCCACTACCTGTTCCACGTCACCTTCTGGTCGGCCGACTCCTGCTACCTCCAGGACCTGTTCGTCGGCGAGGCGGCGCGCGGTAAGGGGGTGGCGCGGGCGCTGATCGAGCGGGTGGCCGACGCGTCGCGGGCCCGGGGCGCCGCCCGCCTCTACTGGACCACCAAGCAGGACAACGCTCCCGCCCGCGCCCTGTACGACAAGGTGGCGCGCTTCAACGGGTTCGTCCGCTACGACTACCAGCTGCCTGGTTGAGGCCGGTCACCCCGCGCGCCGGCGGGACGGCCCCGTTCGAAGGCCGCCTCGTACGCCTCGGCGCCGAGAGCCCGGCGCGTCCGCCGCTCGGCCACCGCGTGCGCGTCGTGGAAGGGGCGCAGCCCGATCAGCGCCACCCCGGTGGCCTGCCGCAGGCCGTACGCGCTCCCCAGGAGCTCGGCGGCACGGGGGTGATCGCCGGTGGCGGCGGTGGCCCAGGCGAGTGACTCGAGACCCCACACGGGTCCCCAGCGATCGTCGATGTCGTACTGGCGGCGCAAGGCTTCGCGGAACAGGCCGACGGACCTGCCGGCGTCGCCGTGCCGCAGCTCGGTGAGCCCGCGGGTCCACAGCGCCCACGAGCCGGCCCAGGCTCCGCCGCACGCCTCGGCCTCGGCGAGATACTCCTCACTGGCGGCGACCGCGGTGTCGCGGTCGCCGAGGAAGGCGCAGGCCATCGCCCACATCATGGTCGCCATGTGGGCGTCACCGCGCGCTCCGGCGCGACGGAACAGGTCTCGGGCGCGCGCCAGCAGGCGGATGGCCCGGCCGCTGCCGTGGACGAGCATCGCGTGGGCGCCCTCGATGTAGGCGGCGACCGGCGACAGGCCGCCGCCGGACGGCCGGACGCGGGGGTCTCGGCAGCGGGCCAGGAACCCTTCGGCCGCCGCCTGGTCTCCCTGGCAGAGCGCGATCCAGACCAGGAAGGCGGCGGCCGCCTCGTGACCGGGCCCGGGGAGCACGGAGGCGGCTTGGTAGGCCCGCTCCAGCCAGAGGCGGCCCTCGCCGATGGTGCTGCTGAAGAACCAGATCCGGGTCCGGGTGAGGTTGACGGCGATCTCCAGCCCGTTGACGGCCTGGCCCTGCCGGGTGAGGCAGAAGGTCAGGGCGGCCCGCAGGTTGGGAAGCTCGCGTCGCAGCCTCGACAGCCACTCGACCTCGCCGGGACCACACCAGTCGATCGCGGCTCGCGCGGCCATCCGCTGGTAGTGGTCGCGGTGGCGCCGGTGTAGGGCCGGGTGCAGGCCAAGGTCGACGAGCCGTCGCCGGCCGTACTGGCGGATGGTCTCCAGCAGCCGGTAGCGCGTCCGTGGGCCGCGAGCGCTCACGATCAGGATCGACTTGTGCACCAGGCCGGCCAGGAGGTTGGCGACGTCATCGCGGGCGATGCCCGGGCCGGAGCACACCGCTTCGGCCGCCTCCAGGTCGAACCCGCCGGAGAAGACCGACAGCTGCGCCCACAGCAGGCGCTCGGCTTCGGTGCACAGGCCGTGGCTCCAGTCGATCACGTCGCGGAGGGTCTGGTGGTGGCGGGGCGTGATGTGCGGGTTGCTGTTGACCAGCAACTGGGACCGGTGGTCGAGGCGGTCGAGGATCTCTTCGACGGAGAGTGCGCTCAGCCTCACGGCCGCGAGCTCGATCGCCAGCGGAATGCCGTCCAGGCGCCTGCACAACTGGGCGACGGACTTCTCGTTGTCCGGTCCGACGCGGAAGTCGGGCGCCGAGGCCGCGGCGCGCGCGGCCAGCAACGCCACCGCGTCGTAACACGTGAGCGGCCGGGCGGCGGCCCGGCCGGTGGAGGCCGCGGCCGGCGGCAGCGCGAGCGGGGGCACCAGCAGGGGGTGTTCGCTCTGCAGGCCCAGCCGGTGCCTGCTGGTGGTCAGCACCCGCAGGCCGGGGCAGGTCTTCAGGAGCACGTCCACCAGCGCCGCCACCGCGCCGACCACGTGCTCGCAGTTGTCCAGCACCAGCAGCAGCCGCTTCGCGCGCAGCTGCGCGACCAGGATGTCCGTGCGGCTGCGCGCCGACTGGTCGCGTATGCCGAGGGCCTCCGCCACGATCTGGTCGAGCAACTGGGGCTCGGCCAGCGAGGTGAGGTCGGCCAGCCAGACGCCGTCGGGGAACCTGCCGCGCAACTCCGCCCCGGCCCGCAGCGCCAGCCGGGTCTTGCCCACACCGCCGACACCGGTCAGGGTGACCAGCCGGTTGTCCGCCAGCAGCCGCCCGATCTCGGCAAGCTGCGGCTCGCGGCCGATGAACGTCGTCACCTCCGCCGGCAGGTTGCCGCGGTCCGCGGGCCGTCGCGTGTGGAGCAGCGCCGGATCCGCGGCCAGCAGCCGCTGGTGCAGCTCGCGAAGCTCCACGCCGGGGTCGACGCCGAGCTCCTCGGCCAGGAGGTCTCTGACCGTGCGGTAGCAGCGCAGACCGTCGCCCTGGCGTCCGGACCGGTACAGCGCCACCATCCGCTGGGCCCAGAACCGCTCCCTGAGCGGATGGGCCGTGGTCAGCTCGTGCAGCTCCGCGACCAGGCTCTCATGGCGGCCCAGAGCCAGGTCGGCGTCGACGCGCAGCTCGATCGCGTCCAGCCGGCGCTCGTTGAGCACGGGCACGACGTCTCGCCGCAGCACCTCCGACGGGACGTCGGACAGCGCCTCGCCCCGCCACAGCGGCAACGCCTCCTCCAGCAGCGCGGACGCCTGCTCCATCTCGCCGGCGGTGGCGGCCGCCCTGGCCCGGCTCACCAGAGCGTCGAACCGGTGCAGATCCAGCGCGCCGGGCGCGGGCTCGATCAGGTAGCCCTGGGGACGGGTCACCAGCGGAACGTGCTCCGCCGGGCCGCCCAGCAGGCGGCGCAGCCGCAGGACGTAGTTCTGCAAGGTGTTGCGGGCGCCGTCGGGTGGGTCGTCTCCCCAGAGGCGCTCCATCAGCGTCTCGACGGTGACGACCCGGCCGGCGTCGAGGAGTAACGCGGCGAGCAGGATCCGCAGCTTGGGCGCCCGGACGGTCACCGGGGCGCCGTGACAGCGCACCTCGATCGGCCCCAGAATCCTGAACTCGAAACCCCCACCGCGCACAACTGATTGTAATCAGAGCGCAACGGTGGGTACGGCTTCGGTGGGCGGACGCGCTAGCAGGCGCCGCGGTTGTAGACCCGGAAGACGTTGCTCCAGCGGCCCAGGTGCTTGGTCTCGCCGGCCGGCACGCAGTAGTAGGTGTTCGGGGACCAGATGTAGGTGACGAAGATGTTCTCCCCGCCGCCGGTGCAGTTCTTGTACAGCGCGGCGTCCTCATCGCGGTAGAGGCCGCACGCCACGGCCGTCGCGGGCGCCGCCTTCACCGCGACGGCGCCCGTCGTGGCGGCGGCGGGGCCGCCGCCCAGCGCGACGGCTCCGGTCAGCACGGCCGCGGCCGTCAGAGCCCGCCGGAGCCCGGGCGCCCTGACGGCCGCGGCCGTCAAGGCCCGCCGGAGGCCGGTCGTCCTGGCCGCGGTGCCGGCGCTTCTGCCGAGTCGAGATCGATTCACTGGTGTCCGCTCCTTCGATTCGCACCGCGGGGGTCGCGGTGACCTGTACGCCGGGCGGATCGCCGCGCCGTCCGCCGGCGTCCCCGTCGCCGGCGGCGCGGGCGGCGAGCCCGGCCTCGTGAAGGATGCTTCGAGCCGCTGACACGCCGGTCACTTCCCGGTCACTCGACCTCACTCAGGCAGAGGCGAGGGTTGTGGCGGGCGACCGCCGGCGTCCCCCGCGTGACGCTCCCCGCTCGCGGCCTACTGCTCCTGCAGGATGGACAGGATGTTGCCCGCCGGGTCGGTGAACCAGGCGATGAGCGGCCCTTCGCCGCGGAAGATGCCCCTGTCGTCGGCTTCCATCTGCGGGTAGCGCTCGAACCGGACCCCGCGCCGGACCAGCTCGTCCACGGCCTTCTCGATGTCGTCCACCGGGAAGTTGAGGATCGTGTACGTGGCCGGGGCGTGGTCGGGCTTGGGGTAGACCAGGATGTCGCGGCCGCCCGCGATGTGCAGGGTCAGCAGGCCGTTCTGCTCCGTCACGTCGAGGCCGAGCGTGTCCCCGTAGAACGCCTTGGCCGCGTCGATGTCGTTCACGGCGAACCCGCTGAACGCCTTCGTCGAACCGAACATGATCGTCTCCTTTGGATGTCACTGGTCCATGGCCGCGCGGTGCTCGTCGCTCAGCTGGATGACCTGCACGTAGTTGCCGTCCGGGTCGATGGCCGTGGCGAACAGGCTGCCGCCTCGGTCCTCGAGCTCGGCCAGCCAGGACACGCCCAGCGCCTCCATCCGCGCGACCACGGCGCGGGCGTCGGCCACGTCGAAGTTGAGGATCACCCTGCCGGGCTCCGGGTTCTTGTCGGAGATGTCCGCGCGACTGTCGATGAGCAGGTGGAAGCCGCCGAACTTGAGGACCCGGTAGCCGTCGAAGTCGGCGTTCTCCTCGGGGTCCAGCGCGGCGGCGTACCACTCGCGCAGCCGCTCGGGGTCGGCGCTGGCGAGCAGGATGCTGTCCAGGCTCGGACGCTTCATGGTTTCCTCCCGGAATCGTGGTGTTGTTACCCGTCCAGACCAGGGAGCGGCCCGAAACTCATCGCCCGGGAGGGAAGATCTTCGAAAACCTGGACGAGGCACGGCGTTTGTCGATGCCGTGCCTCGCCGCCGGATGCCAGAAGGTCAGGAGTCAGGATCGGACGCCGGGCGTCGGCCGGGGCGGACGCCGGTGGCGCGCGTCAGGGCGAGGCGCCGGAGTGGCCGGACGGCGTCTGGGTGTCGCCGGAGGAACGGGCGGCCTGGAAGCCGACGCAGTCGACCGGCACGCCCTGCTGCCGCAGCGACTGCACCAGGTTGTACATCGCGGTGCTCTTGGCGTTGGCGCCCTCGACGTTGTAGTCGTTGATGCACAGCCGGGCGTCGGGGTCGGCGGCGCGGTGGCCTTCGCCACCCAGAACAACCAGCAGGTCCACGGGCACACGCTCGTCTGGCACAGCCAGACCACCGGCTGGGTGCAGGGCCTCGGCGCGACGACGGCGTCGGCGCCGCCGAAGGTGAACTGGCCCTGGCTGGGCTCGGCGGCTTCCCACTTCATCGCGTTCTCGGCGGTGACCTGGTTGAACTCTTCCACTTCCGGGGCAGCGTCTCCGAAAGTTTCTATCCCTCAGGGATCCACCCGGACGCTATTGACCCCGCTGGCAGGCGGGTCGACGCCGCCTCACGACCGCCACCGTCTCCGCAGTTGGCCCGCTGAAATTATCGGATACACCATGAAACTTTCAGGCCACGCTGTACGACGCCCTCCCGTCGCCGCCGTTCTTCCGGAGGTATCTCGCACCATGCACAATGGTGTGCGAGTGACCGGATTCCCGTGACGGTGGCCCGATCGCGGTGGAGGAGCTGAGACAATGATGTCCGTCGCCCACCCCCCGGCGCCCATGATCGGCTCATGGTGACTGTGGCGCATCGCTCGGCGGGGACGTGGATCGGCGCACGGGGGAGGACAGTGCTGGGGGCACGAGAGACACCACAGGGAGCACCGGAGCCCGTCGGATGAGGTCGCAGTGGACCCTTCGCTGGCTGCCGTTCGCCGTCATGCTCGCCGTGGCCCTGACAGACCTGCTCGCCGGGCCCAGCCTGGGCTTCCTGCCGTTGCTCACCCTGGGGCCGACGTTCGCCTCCGTGTCCGGCAGCGTCCGCCGCACCGCGATGGTGGGCGTGGCGGCGCTGGCCATCTGCGTTCCCCTGGCCTACCACTTCGACCTGCTGCTCACCTGGCAGAACAACCTGACGATCGCCACGATCATCAGCGTGACCGCGGCGAGCATGCTGGCCAGCCATCTGCGGCTCAAGCGCGAGCGCGAGCTGGCCAACGTCCGGCGCGTCGCCGAGGCCGCCCAGCGGGTGCTGTTGCGTCCCGTGCCGCGCCGGGCGGGCGACCTGCGCGTGGCCCTGTCCTACACCTCGGCCGCGGCCGAGGCGCAGATCGGCGGCGACCTGTACGAAGTCGTCACCACCCCCCACGGAGTGCGGCTGCTCGTCGGCGACGTCCAGGGCAAGGGGCTGTCCGCGGTGGAGACCGCCGCGTGGGTGCTGGGGGCCTTCCGTGAGGCCGCCTACGACGAGGCCGAGCTCGCCGACATCGGCGAGCGGCTGGAGGTGAGCCTGACCAGGCACCTGGGCGGGGAGCAGTTCGTCACCGCGATCGTCGCGGAGGTGCGCGACGACGAGATCTCACTGTTCAACTGCGGCCACCCGGCGCCGCTGCTGATCCAGCCGGACGGGCGGATCGCCCTGGCCGAGCCGCCGGAGGAGGCCCTGCCGCTCGGCCTCGGCTCGCTCAACACCGGGCGGACGAAGCCGCACCGGGTCGCGTTCGGCGAGGGAGACCAGATCCTCTTCTACACCGACGGCGTCATCGAGGCCCGCGACCGTGAGGGCACCTTCTACCCGCTGACCGAACGCGCCGGCCTGCTGCTGGACGAGGACGACCCTCAGCTCGCGCTCGACGCGCTGAGGAGCGACCTGGTCGCGCACGCCGGCGGCCCACTGCTCGACGACGCGGCGATGCTGCTGCTGCGCCGCAACTGACGGTCACACCTTGACGGTCACAGCGTGGCGATCACACCTTGACGGTCGCAGCCTGCCGGTCACAGCCTGGCGATCACGTCGCCCTCGTCCCACACCTCCCCGTACTTCGCCTGGATGTCGAAGAGGCTGGCCTCGTGCGGGCCCGGGTCTCGGTCCCCCACGGCCTGGCGCACCACGATCGGCACGAACCCGTGCTGGACGGTGTCCACGGCGGTGGCCCGCACGCACCCGCTGGTGGACACCCCGGCGATGACCAGCGTGTCGACCCGCAGCGCGGTCAGCGTCGAGGCGAGCGTGCTGCCGAAGAAGGCGCTGGCGTACTGCTTGACGATCAGCACCTCGCCCGGTTCCGGCGCGACCTCGGGCATGAGCTCGCCGAGCGGGCCGTCGCCCACCAGGTGCCGCAGCGGCGCCACCTTGCGGAAGAACAGGCCGCCGTCGACGCCGCCCGGCCCGAACGCCACCCGTGTGTGCACGACGGGGACGCCGGCCGTGCGCGCGGCGGACAGCACGCGGGCCGCGGAGTCGAGGCAGCCGCGCGAGCCCATGTACAGCTCGGCGCCCGGCTCGAAGTAGGCCCGCATCAGGTCGATGAGGATCAGCGCCGGGCGCTCGCCGAACTCCAGCGAACGCCCGAACACCTCCTCGTGCGGCCTGGTCACACCCGGACCGGCGGAGTCGGGGCCGGCAGGCCGGTCTCCTCCTCACAGCGGGCGAGGAGCTCCTCCAGCGGCGGGCCCATGTCGAACACCGGCGGCGCACCCCTGTCCTCACGCATCCGCTCGCGCAGCCCGGCCGTGGCCTCGGCGTCGATCGTGCCGTCGGCGGCGCACACCACCCCGAAGCGGCGCGCCCCGTCGGCGGTCACCAGGCCGCGCCTGACCTCCAGGCCGACCAGGTCGGGATCGCGGGCCAGCGGGTCGCCCCACCCGCCGCCGCCCCAGGTGACGAAGTGCAGCAGGTCGCCCGGGCGCACCTCGACGTCGTGGACCTTGCTCGGCAGGATCTCGACGCCGCCGTCGGCCCGCTCGATCCACTTGCGCCCGCGCGCCCCGGGCTCGCCGCCGTTGACGCCCCACGGGTAGGTGAGCCAGCGGTCGTCGTGGATGGCGATCGTGCCCGGCTTCAGGAACCGGTAGGCGACGTCCACCCCGTTGCCGCCGCGGTGCAGTCCCGCGCCTCCGGTGTCGGCGACGGTCTCCCAGCGCTCGATCCGCAGCGGATAGTACGACTCCAGGAACTCGCACGGGATGTTGGTGAACGACGGCCACAGCGAATGCCCGTCGGGGCCGTCGCCGATCGGCCTGCCGGGGATGCCGCCGAAGCCGATGGAGTAGAGCTGGAACCCCTCCCCCGCGTACATGAAGTGCGGGGAGGAGGAGAAGCCGGCGGCGTTGAGCAGGTCGGGCGTCTTCTGCCCGAGCAGCCCGCCGAACAGGTCGAACAGCCGGCCGATGCCGTGGTTGCGGCCGTTGAGCGCGGCCGGGAAGCGCGGCTTCCAGAAGCTGCCCTCGGGGATGTGCACGTCCACCAGCGGGTAGAAGCCGTCGTTCCAGAGGATCTGCGGGTCCGCCACGGTGATCAGGTAGATGCCGAAGAACATCCGGGCGAGGTTCTCGTTGAGGTAGTAGCTGATCGGCCCCTCGGCCTGCGGGTCGCTGCCGGAGAAGTCGAGCAGCACCTTCTCGCCGGTGCGGGTGAGCGACAGCGTCAGCTTGTACGGCCCGTTGCCGCGGCCGTCGTCGCAGATGTAGTCGGAGAAGGTGAGCGTCTCGCCGTCCTCGAAGAGCGTGGCGAGCAGCACCTTCATCGCGTCGTAGTTACGCTGCAGCAGCGCGTCCAGGGCGGAGGTGTAGGTCTCCGCGCCGAAGCGGGCGCACAGCTCCTGGATCCGCCGCGAGGCGGTGCGGCACGCGGCCACGATGCCGTTGAGGTCGGCCCGGTTCCAGTCGGGCTGGCGCACCTGGTTGAGGATGATGCCCAGCGCTGCCTCGTTGAGCACGCCCTTGGAGTAGAGCTTGAAGGGCGGGATGACGACGCCCTCCTCGTAGATGGTGCGCGCGTCGGTCGGCATCGAGCAGGCGGTCTTGCCACCGACGTCGGACATGTGGCCGAACATCGACGACCACCCGACGACCCGGCCGCCGACGTAGATGGGCATGACGACCAGCCAGTCGTTGGCGTGGCTGATGGCGCCGTCGCAGGAGTAGGGGTCGGAGGTGAGCAGCACGTCGCCCTCCTCGATGGTCCCGTCGAACCGGTCGAGCAGCGCCGGGATGGACAGCCCGAACTGGCCCACGACCATGCGCCCGGCCGGGTCGCCGATCAGCGGGAACTCGTCGTGCTGCTCGCGGATGCCGGGCGACAGGGCGGTCCGGAACAACACCTCGTCCATCTCGTAGCGGGCGTTGCGCAGGGCGTTCTCGACGATGTCGAGCGTGATGGGATCGACGGCGACGCGGGCGAGCGGCTCCGTCGCGGTCTCGATGATCTGGGCCATCATGCCTCCAGGGGGCGGATCAACAGGCAGCCGCTCTCGTGCACGTGGGCGGCGTGCCCGGGCAGTACCAGCGTGGTGGAGTCCATCTCGACGACGATCGCGGGGCCGGTGATCACCGCGCCGGCGCGCAGCGCCGTCCGGTCGTACTCGGCGGCGGCGGTCCAGCCTCCGTCGATCCAGACGTCGTGGCTGCCGACCGGCTCGGGGTCGGTGGCGGCCTGCTCCAGCCGGACCGGCTGGACGTTCGGGCGCGGGCCGCTGACCATCGCCCGGGCGCTGACGAGCTCGTGCTCGTTGCTCAGCAGGAAGGAGAAAAGCCGTTCGTGCTCGGCGTCGAACAGCTTGCCGAGCGCCTCCAGCCCGGTGTCGAGGTCGATGCTGATCGGGATCTCGAAGCCCTGGCCGTGGTAGCGGACGTCCACCTGGTAGACGACCTCGGCCACGTCGGAGTCGAGGTCGCGCGTGGCGGCCTCGGCCAGTTCGGTGAGGAGCTGCCTGAGCTCGGCGTCGGTGAGCTGGGAGAAGCGGCGGATGTAGGTGCGGGCCGACTCGTCGCGCAGGCTCGTGGTGGCGTCGCCGTACGCGCAGAGCACCCCGGGCGAGGGCGGGATGATGACCGGCCAGGAACCGGTCAGCCTGCCCAGCGCGTTGGCGTGCAGCGGGCCGGCCCCGCCGAAGGCGACGAGCGCGAAGTCGCGCGGGTCGTAGCCCTGCTGGATGGAGACGAGCCGCAGCGCGCCGAACATGTTCTCGTTGACGATGTCGACGATGCCCTGCGCGGCGGCCTCCACCGACGGCAGGCCCATGGCCTCGGCCAGCTTGCCCACCGCCGCGCGGGACCGTTCCCGGTCGAGCTCGATCTCGCCGCCGGCCAGCCGGGACGGCAGGTAGCCGAGCACCACGTTGGCGTCGGTCACCGTGGGTTCCACGCCTCCCCGGCCGTAGGCGGCGGGGCCGGGCACGGCGCCGGCCGACTGCGGTCCGACCCGCAGGGCGCGGGTCAGCTCGGGGACGTGCGCGATGGAGCCGCCGCCGGCGCCGACCGTCCGCACGTCCACCGAGGCGGAGCGGACGATCAGGTCGCCGATCCGGGTCTCGCGGCCGATCCGCGGGCGCAGGTTCTGCACGAGCGCCACGTCGGTGGAGGTGCCGCCCATGTCGAAGGTCAGGAAGTCGTCGAAGCCGGCCTGCTCGGCGAACCAGGTGGCGCCGGTCACGCCGCCGGCCGGGCCGGACAGCAGCAGGTTGACCGGGTTCGCCGCGGCGTTCGCGGCCGAGGCGAGCCCGCCGTCGCTGCGCAGCATGTAGAGCTGGCCGTCCACGCCGCCGTCGGCGGTCTTGGCCGCCAGGTTGTCGACGTAGCCGGCGACCTGCGGCTGGACGTAGGCGTTGGCCACCGTCGTGATGGCCCGCTCGTATTCACGCAGCTCGGGCAGCACCGCCGAGGAGACGGAGATCGGGACTCCGGGCAGCTCCTCGGCCGCGATCTCCGCCACCCTCCGCTCGTGCGTGTCGTCGGCGTAGGAGTGGATCAGGCAGACCGCGAGCGCTTCGACGCCGCGCAGCCCGCGTAGCTTGACCCGCAGGTCGTCCTCGTCGAGCGGGGTGACGATCGAGCCGTCGGCGCCGACCCGCTCGACCGCCTCGATCGTGTCCTCCAGGGCGGCGAGCGGTTCCGGTTTGGGCCAGATGATCCAGCCGGCCAGGCCGCCCGGCACGTAGGAGCGGGCGATCTGCAGCACCTGCCGGAACCCGGCGGTGGTGACCAGGCCGACCCTGGCGCCCTTGCCCTCCAGGATGGCGTTGGTGGCGACCGTGGTGCCGTGCAGGATCTCGCCGATCTCGGAGGGTGCGACGCCCGCCTGGGCGCAGGCCTTCTCGAGACCGGCGAGCACGCCGATGGACTGGTCTTGGGGGGTTGATGCGGTCTTGGCGCGATAGCTGCGCCCGGAGTGCTCGTCGATGAGCAGGATGTCGGTGAAAGTCCCTCCGACATCCACGCCGAGGCGGTAACGCATGGCGACGCTCCTTGTTGCTAGATGATTCCGCCGGCCGACAGCCGGTCGATCTCCTCGGGGGTGAGACCGAGTAGTCCGTGGTAGATCTCGTGGTTGTGCTCGCCCAGCGCCGGCCCGGCGGTCCTGACGGCGCCGGGGGTGGCCGACAGCTTCGGCGCGACGTTCTGCATGGCCAGCTCGCCGAAGTCGGGATGCTGGACGCGGACGATGGCCTCGCGGGCGGCGAAGTGCGGGTCGGCGAACATGTCCGGGGCGCGGTAGATCCGCCCGGCCGGGACGCCACTCTCGTGCAGCAGGTCCAGGAGCTGCTGCGCGGGCAGTTCGGCCGTCCACCTGCCGATCAGGTCGTCGAGCTCGGCCATGTTGGCGCCGCGGGCGCCGTGGGTGGCGTAGCGCTCGTCCGCGGCCAGCTCCGGCCGGCCCATGGCGGCGGCCAGGCGGCTGAACACGCTGTCCTGGTTGGCGGCGATGAGGATGCTGTCGCCGTCCTTGGTGGGGTAGACGTTGCTGGGCGACACGTTCGGCAGCACGGGGCCGGTGCGTTCGCGCTGGTAGCCGGCCTGCTGCCACTCCGGCAGCAGCGACTCCATCATGGCCAGCACGGCCTCGTAGATCGCCGAGTCGACGACCTGGCCCTGGCCGCTGTTCTCGCGTTCGTGCAGCGCGACCAGGGTGCCGACGCAGGCGTAGGTGGCGGCCAGCGAGTCGCCCAGGGAGATCCCGGCGCGCGACGGGGGCAGGCCGGGGTCGCCGGTCACGTAGCGGATGCCGCCCATGGCCTCGCCGATCGAGCCGTAACCGGCGCGCGGCGCGTACGGGCCGGTCTGGCCGAAGCCGGTCACCCGGGTGATCACCAGCCTGGGGTTCAGCTCGTGCAGCCGCTCGGGCGACATGCCCCAGCGTTCGAGGGTGCCCGGCCGGAAGTTCTCCAGCAGCACGTCTGCCTGCTCGACCAGCCGCCGCACCAGGTCCTGGCCCTCGGTGGTGCGCAGGTCGCAGGTGACCGACTTCTTGTTGCGGCCCACGACCGGCCACCAGAGGGACTTGCCGTGGGGCTTCTCCCTGCCCCACTGGCGCATGGGATCACCCTTGCCGGGATCCTCCACCTTGATCACCTCGGCGCCGAAGTCGCCGAGTAGCTGGCCGCAGAAGGGTCCCGCGAGCAACTGCCCCAGTTCGACCACTCGGATGTCGCCGAGCGGGAGTCCTCTCATGTGGTCTTCTCCTGATGACGGGGGCCCAGCAACGACGCTCGGGCCGAGAACAGGTGGGCCCTCATGACCGCCTCGGCCCATTCGGGGTCGCCCGCGCGCACGGCGGCGGCGATCTCGAGATGGTGGTTGACGCTGCGCCGCATCGCGTCCTCGTCGAAGGAGCTGTACGTGCGCAGCAGGACGGAGGAATGGATCAGCGAGCTGATCGACTGGCCCAGCAGGGCGCTGCCGCCGAGCCGGACCAGGCTCTGGTGGAACTCGGAGTTGAGCCGGTAGACCGAGTCGAGATCGCCCCGCTCGGCGTGGTCGCGCAGGTCGACGGCCACCTCGCGCAGTCGGGCGACGTCGTCCGGGCCCGCGGTGAGAGCGGCCTGGCGCGCGGCCAGCCCCTCGATGCGCGCCCGGAGCTCGAAGATCGTCTCCAGGTCTCGGCTGGGGTACGCGACCACCCGGGCGCCCTTGTTGGCGACGAGCTCGACGAGCCCCTCGGCCTCCAGCCGGCGCAGGGCCTCACGCACCGGAGTGCGGCTGACGCCCAGCACCTCGGCCAGCTCGACCTCGCCCAGCCGGTCACCCGGGGCGTACTGCCCTGCCAGGATGAGGCTTCTGAGCTCGTCGACTGCTGACATGTATACAACTCCTCGCTTGGATGGGAGTATCTTGGCCTAGCCGCCCCATTTGGACAAGAGGTTGCATACAACATGGAGATAGAAGTTATCGAGGTCGGCCCGCGCGACGGTCTCCAGAACGAGCCCGAGCAGGTGCCCACCGACGCCAAGGTCGCCTACCTGGAAGCACTCGTCGGCGCGGGCGTGCGCCGCATCGAGGCGGTCAGCTTCGTCCATCCCGGGCGGGTCCCGCAGATGGCCGACGCCGAGCAGGTCATGGCCCGCGCCCCGCGCCTGCCCGGACTGCGCTACGCCGGCCTGGTGCTGAACGAACGCGGCCTCGACCGGGCGCTGCGGACCGGCGTCGACGAGGTCAACGTCGTCGTGGTGGCCACCGAGACGTTCTCACGGCGCAACCAGGGCATGTCGGTGGACCAGGCCGTCGACGGCTTCGGCGCCATCGCCGAGCGGGCCCGCTCCGCCGGGCTCGGCGTGACGCTGACCGTGGGGGCGTCGTTCGGCTGCCCGTTCGAGGGTGAGGTGGACCCCGGCCACGTGGCCGAGCTGGTGGCGCGCTGCCCCGGCGCGCAGGAGGTCGCGCTGGCCGACACGATCGGCGTGGGCACCCCGGCCGACGTGCGCCGACTGGTCACCGCCGTCCGCGAGGTCACCGCCGCGCCGCTGCGCTTCCACTTCCACAACACGCGCAGCACCGGCTACGCCAACGCCGTGGCCGCCCTGGAGGCCGGGGCCGCGGCCCTCGACTCCAGCGCCGGCGGCATCGGCGGCTGCCCCTTCGCCCCCGAGGCCACCGGCAACATCGCCACCGAGGACCTCGTCTACCTGCTGGACCGCATGGGCGTCGGCACCGGCATCACGCTGCCCGCCGTGGCCGAGGCCGGTCTGGGCATCGGGCGGCACCTGGGCAAGCCGGTCCCCGCCCAGCTGGGCCGGGTCACCCCGTGGCCCCCGGCTCCGGCATCCGCGACGGACTGAGCGTCCGGGCCCTCCAGAACAGCGCGACCAGGACGGCCACCGCCACCGCGATGACCCCCGTCACCGCCGGGTCGTAGTGGGAGCCGTTGTTCGGGAACAGGGTCCAGGCGACGTTGGACGAGGCGTGACAAAGGCTCGCCGCGAACACGCTGCGTCCCGCGTTGTCGTACACCCACACGATGATGACCCGCAACGCCGCTGAGAAGACGCACTGCCACACGATCCACCCGGGGCCGCGCCCGGCCTGCATGTAGGGAATGACGTGCCAGACACCCCACACCACTCCCAGGATGACGCCGCTCGCCAGCGCGCCCCAGCGGGACCTCATCGGATCGTAGGCGTACGCCATCCAGCCCAGTTCCTCGCAGACGGCCATGACGAAGAACACGACCACGAGGAGGGGGATCGCCAGGAGCGAGATCTCCGGCTCCGGTAGCGGGGCCCCGGCGAACCGCATCACCAGGTACGACAGGACCATGATCGCGGGCATGACGAGCACGGCCGGCACGTACCAGACCTTGTCCCGGATCCGCCCGGCGTCGAAGGCCCGCGCGAGCAGCCGCCGCACACCGCCGGGCGCGCCCTCCCGGGCCACGAGGATCACCGCGGCCAAGCCGGGGCACACCGCCATCAGCGCGCTCACCGGAAGCTCTTCGGTGAGCTGGCCGGCCACCGCGCCGGCGAGCCAGAACGGGACGGACAGGGCGACGGTCAGGGCGATGAACCGCCCCGGCGCCCCATCCCTCCGCCCGTCCCGGCTGTCCTCACGCGAGCCCTCTTGCCCGCCTTCCCCGTCCTTTCGCCCGTCCCGTGTGTCCTCACGCCCGTCCTCGTGCCCGTCCATTTGGGCGCCGGAGCCTACGGTCATGCCATCCTCCCCGCCTGCCGCGTGGACCCTTCGCGTCTTCGTTGACATCCTCCCTCACCTGAAGGCGGGGGATTCCAACGGCAACTACCCCACGAGAAGGCGGTCACGTTGAGGTTCACGGTTCGCAGGCTCGCCCAGCGGCGGGCCTCCCCGTGCAGCAACCGCATGCCCTGCGGCCGTATCGCGGATGTTCCTGGCCGCGTTGACGTCGGCGTTGGCCTGGTGCCCGCAGGCGACGCACAGGAAGACCGCTTGGCTCTCACGGTTCTTTCTGGCGACGTGCCCGCAGGCGTTGCAGGTCTGCGACGTCCAACACGGGTTGATCTTCTGGACGCGGCCAGGCGCCTTGTGCTCCAGCCGAGCTACGAGACGGCCCCAACCGCTGGCGAGAATCGACCGGTTCAGGCCCGCCTTCTGGCGGACGTTGCGGCCGGGCGCTTCGACGGTGCCCTTCGCCGACCGCGTCATGTTGCCGATCTTCAGGTGCTCGACCGCGATCACGTCGAAACGGCGGGCCAGATCGGTGGAGGTCTTCTCGACCCAGTCCTTACGCCGATCGGCCTCGCGCGCTTTCAACTTCGCTATCGCCTGCTTGACCTTGCCCCGCCGGTTCGACCCGCGCTTAGCACGCACCAGTTTCCGCAGCAGCCGCAGCAGGCGGGCCTTGTCGGTGTCCCGCAGGGCGGGCGCGTTCAACATCTCGCCCGTGGACAGTGCCGCCGACACGCTCACGCCCCGGTCCACGCCGACCACCTCACCCGTACCCGGAGCGGGGATCGGCTCCGGGATGGCGGCGAACGCCACATGCCGGCGTCCCACCGCGTCACGGGTGATCCGGTAAGACTTCACACCCTCCGGGACGGCGCGGGACCAGCGGAACCGGACCCATCCCACCTTCGAGACCTTCACCTCGCCCATATTGCGGGACAGCCGGCGAACATCCCCGGCCTTGACCGCGACGATGCGGAACCCCTCACCCTGGCCGCGCTTGCGCCACGTCGGGCGGCGGTGGGTCTTGCCGAAGAAGTTAGCCATGGCTTGGGCAAAGTCCTTGAGCGCCTGCTGCTGCACGACGATCGACCCGCCGCGCAGCCACTCGTTCTCCGCACGCGCCTGCGTGAGCTGCCTGCACTGCTCGGCGAATCCGGGCGCGCTCTTGCGGCCCGGCTTCCAGTGCGCGTGCTGCTCGATCGCAAGGTTCCACACGTATCGGGCGTGCCCGCAATGCTCGGCCAGCGCTGCCTCCTGGGCAGGCGTCGGCTGGAGCCGGTAGCGGGACATGCCGATCAATCTACCGACCCACACCGACAAAACCAGAGGACCAAAGTGCCCGGCCGATCCGCGTTTCCTCCCCGCCCTGAAGGACGGCGCCTCCACGCTGTAGGTAGCCGGTGCAGCGTACGTTCGTTGCTCGCCAACGTGCGCTGTGCGCCAACGACATCCGCCGCCATTCCCGACATTCTGGACAGCGAACTGTTACCTGTGAGGAGCAGGATGACTCGTCCCCTTCGCCGAGGTCGCACGGCTCTGGCGGTCACCACGGCCGCCGCCTCGCTGGCCCTGATGAGCACTCCCACTTACGCTGCGGAATCGGCCTACAGCCTGACGCTTTTCTCCGATAGCCAATACTCCACACGCCGAGGTTGATCCGGCAGTCCGACCCGGAGCTGTACCAGCTGTCGCTGAACCTGCGCGGCAGGTCCGGAGTGTCACAGGGACGGCAGGATGTCTGTCTCAGTCGCATGGAGATGGTCCTCTATGACTCCTCGCGCCCCTTTGACGGGCGGGCGGTTCCTGAGGGGTCGTTCGCCGAGGAGTGCTGGTGGCGTTCCCCAGGACTTTGCTGCCGCTGCCCGGCCGCCGGGTGCACGGGCTGATCGCCACCCCCATTCCGGCCGACGAGGGGATCGGCGCGCTGCTCGCGGGCTTCCTGGTGAACCTGACCGGCCGCCCCGACCAGTCCGGCCCTGTCGCCGGCCTCGCTCTCCGGCGCCTTCCACATCTCGACCCGCTACCTGCAAAAATTGTTCCAGTCGCAGGGGCTGACGGTCGCCGGGTGGATCCGCCGGCGGCGCCTCCACGGAGCCCGCCGGGACCTGACCGACCCGCTGCTGGGCGACCTGCCGATCCACGCCATCGCCACCCGCTGGGGTTTCCCCAGCCCTGCGCAGTTCAGCCGCGCCTTCCGCGCGGCCCACGACCTCTCCCCCGCGGCCTATCGGCGACATGCGGAGGAATGGCAGAAGTAGGCGCTCCAGAAAGACCGCGACTGATGAACACGAGACCGACTCCTGCTCCGCACGTACCGCCTGCTCTCCCCCACAGCCACTGACCTCCTGACTCGACCACATCGCCGTGTACAAGGTCCGCGCCAACACCCTGGCCCGCTACCGCGCCTGCCTGCGCCTCTACTTCCCGCCGCCCCTGCCCAAGAAGAAGCTCAGCCAACTCACCGTCAAAGACATCCGCCTGTGGCTCGACCAACTCCGCGTCACCCGCCGCTGCTGCGCTCTGGGCACCGACGCCGCCCTCCGCTGGCGCGGCCCCACCCAGCCACTGGACGATCAGCATCGGTGGGACACCGCACGCCGGCTCCTGCACGACGACGCCCGCAGACCCGAAGATCGCCTCGCGGGCCTGCTTCTCCTCCTCTATTGAGTACGTGTTCGCCTCGGTCATGCGCCCATCCAGCTGCCCGAGCCTCTCGCCTCGTTGGCCCGCACCGTCGTCGCGAACCGCAAAGGCCACGCGACCATCGGAGCCCTGGCTCCCTCACGTTGGCTCTTCCCCGGCGGCCAGCCCGGACGGCCGATCAGCACCGCCCAGCTGACCCTGCGGCTGAACAGACTGGGGATCCGTCCCAACCAGGCCCGCAGCACCGCGCTCTTCCAACTGGCCACCGAGATCCCCGCCGCGATCCTCGCGCACCCTCGGCATCCACACCGACGTCGCCGTCACCTGGCAGCGCCTGTCGGCAGGCGACTGGGCCAACTACGCCGCCGAAGTCAGCCGCCGAACCAACGAACCTTGATCACAGCGAGAGTGTCCGAACCCTCTGACATCCTCCTTCTCATGCCGGACGAAAGCGCCCTCAACCTTGTCCAGATCACCGACCCGCACAACGTCACCCCCGAACTCCGACGAGACCTGATCGGCTGCTGGATCGCAGTCACCAACGCAGGCGGCGCCGCCGGATTCCCGTTCCCACCTGTCGGTGATGACGATGTCGCGCCTGCCGCGGACAAGTTCCTCGGCCGCCTCAACCCACAGCGGAGCCGACTCCTCATCGCCAAGACCGACGGCATCCTCGCCGGATGGGTCGTCCTCAACCGCGACCCCTACCGGCTCGTCGGGCACTGGGGCACCATTCACCATCTCCAGACCCACCCCGACTTCCGCGGACGGGGCATCGGCGCCGCCCTCGTCCACCGGCTCCGGAAGATCGCCCGAGATGAGCTGGCGCTGGAACAGCTGCATCTCGCAGCCAGGGGAGGCGAAGGGCTGGAGGACTTCTACGGACGGCTCGGATGGCGTGAGATCGGCCGCTGGCCCGAAGCCCTCCGGCTCGCACCCGACGACACCCGCGACGAGGTCCTCATGATCCTCGCCCCGCTGTGATCAAGGGGGCATTCGGATAGTTCCAATACCCGACGTCACCGTTACACGTCCGGCTCCGCCTCCAGCGCGACGCCATCGAACGCATGGGCGACGCCCTCGACGACCATCCCGACACGTAGCCGTCAGAAAGCGATCACGGTTGCTGTAGCCGTCAACTGACCGGGGCGCTCGGCGGAGTGTTCGCCCGGCTGGGCCGCGCGCCGGTGTGGGACCGCGGTGTTGTGCTGGTGCAACTCGCGGTGGCGATCACGCTCGGGGCGTCCAGCATGCGGCAGATTGCTCTGCTTGCTATCACGAGCCGATCCTCGGCGCACCACCGTCAGACTCCACCGTCCGGCGCTCGCTGGAGGTGGTCGGGGCCAACGAGGTACTACGCAAACGGCTCGCCCGGGCCAGGGCACGGGTCCGGCGGCATGTGTGGCCGAGGCACCCTGTTTGTCGGAGTGCGCGGTGATCGACGTGGACTACTACCTCACGCATTGGCTGGACCACGTCGCCGTCCACACCATCCGCCCCTCCACCCTGGCCCGCTACCGCACCTGCGTACGGCTCTACCTGATCCCCGCACTCGGCGCCAAGAAGCTCAACCGGCTCACCGCCAGGGACGTCCGCGTCTGGCTTGACCAACTCCGCGCCACCTGCCGTTGCTGCGCCCAGGGCACCGACGGCGCCCGCGACCCCGACGCGGCCAATGAGCGGAACCGGCCCCGCTGCTGCGCCCTCGGACGCTGCTGCCGCCAGTACCTGTCCCCGCTGACCATCGTCTACCTGCACGCCCTGCTGCGCTCGGCGCTCCAGCACGCCGTCCGCGAAGACGACCTCGCCCGCAACGTCGCCCGCAACGTCCAGGTCAGCGCCGGACGCCGCCAGCGCATCGAACCTCCCACCGCCGCCGAAGCCCGCCGCCTACTGGAGGCGGCACGGAGTTCCCGGCTGCACGCCCTGGTCATGCTGGCCCTGCGCACCGGTATGCGCCGCGGCGAACTCCTCGGCTTGCGCTGGAGCGATGTGGACCTGACCGGCGGCACCCTCGCCATCCGCCAGACCCTCCAGTACATCCCCGGCGGAGCCGGTCTCGTGCTCGCCCCCACCAAGACCATCAACTCCGAACACCGCATCGCCCTACCCGGCTCCTGCATTGACGCCCTGACCGAACACCGCGAACGTCAAGAACGCGAACGCCAGGCCATCGGCGCGGCCTGGCCGGAGACCGGGCTCGCGTTCACCACCCGGCACGGCGGAATGATCAACCCGGCCAACGTCAGCCGCGACTTCAAGGCCCTCTTGCAGCGCGCGGGCCTGCGCCCGATCCGCTTCCACGACCTGAGACACTCATGCGCCTCGTTCCTGCTGGACCAGGGCGTGGACCTGGTAGTGATCAAGGAGCTGCTCGGCCACGCCCACATCGCCATCACCGCCCACGTCTACGCCCACGTCCGACTCCGCCTCCAACGCGACGCCATCGAACGCATGTCCGGCGCACTCGACGAGCGCCCCGAACCGTAGCCGTCAAAAAACGATCACAACCGCTGTAGCCGTCAACGTAGCCGTCAAACGTCGCGAGAGCGTCGCCAGAGCTCGATTTCTGACGACGCTCTCGCATTTGGAGTTCTTACAAAGATTCGACTCCACTAACCCAGCTATGAATGGATTCAAGAATCGAGGCCAACCCGGTCTCACTCTCGATCCATCTATGCTCTGACCGAATCTCGCCGCTCTCCATGTCTGCCAGATCCATTTCGGATTGTCCGTCAGCCCAAATTACGATCTGACCCCCATGACGAGAGCCCTCAAGTATCCAGCTAATAGAGCGGGGGTCTCGATCTGGAGGGGACAGTTCGACCTCCGAGCTAATACCCAGCTCCACAAGCGCTGCTTGCTTGCGCGAGATCCAGTCCTGCGCGATCCCCAGCAGGTCAGAGCGCTCTAGCATGATCCACCGAGGCCGAGATTCCTCGCTTCGGGAAGCTCCGGCTTCGGCAAACCACGCTTCTCCGCGAGCCGTGCATTGATGGTGGTTGAGTCTGACAACTTGTAGTCACCCGAGCGACCTCCAGGGATCAGCAACGAACGTGGGACATCGAATTCCGCATACACGGAACCTGGTCGAGCTGAGATGTAGGCCTTCGGATCAGCTGGATGGACCACGTAAGTAAATCCACCTCCGCCGCGTTGAACCATGCCAGTGCGGCTCATTGCGTCATACTCGGCCTGCGACATCCATCTTCCGACACGGACAAGGTCGTCATCCCCATCATTATGGACGAGGATCGCTTGGTCTCCGGCCAGCACGTGGTAGGTGTGGTGTTCGTCGATGGTCAGGTTGTGGACGCGCTGGGTGGCGGTCCACTTCTGGATGGCGGTGACCTGGACGTGCGTGCCGGCTGAGGTCTGCAGCCACATGCCGGGCTGCAGCTGGGCGGCAGGCATCCACAAGCGGAGGGCGGGCACCCAGAACGGGTGGTTGTGGGTCGCGGTGATCGACCCGGTCGCATCACCGCGGTCACCGTCGATGTCGATCGTGAGTTTGACGAGTCGTTTTGTGCCTTGGCCGGCGATCAGAGCGGTAACCGGTCGGGGCTCGGTGCGGCTGGTTGTCGGGTCGGTGGCGAGGACCTCGCCGCCGATCTTCACCTCTTCGATCGGTTTGCTCGTGCCGTCGGCCATGAGGACCTTGGTGCCGGGGACGAAGCTGTTGCCCGGTGGTTCGCAGGTGAAGATGGGCACTCCAGGGTCGCCGTCGAACGAGCCCGTATCCGTGTCGTCGGGGTCGACTGCCGCTACACCGTCTGAGCAGGTCCCTGTGCCATATTTAGAATCATCACAGTGGATGATCGGATAGTCATCCGGGTCGACCCCATAGTCATAGAAATTCATTACCTGTGAGTCGTCAATGAAGATTTGGTCTGGGTGCGCACACGGCTGGCCTGGCTCACACTCCTGCCTACACCCTATATCCTCACACGTGGGAGCACATTTCTTCTGACAACCGTCAGTGTTTTCTACTTCCTCCTTCTTCTTTGGCGGCTTAGGATCGCATTTGCTCTTGCTCTTGCATTTCGTTGGCGGCTTAGGGCCGCATTTGCTCTTACATATCGTTGGCGGCTTAGGACCGCATTTGCTCTTACATATCGCTGGCCTGGGTTCGCGGTAATCATCTCCAGAAAGGCCTTTTGAGCCCGTCTTCCTTCTAATCGGAGACTCGGCTTCTAGCGTTTTCGTGCCTTTCGACAAATCAACTCTCGGGTCTTGTGCAAGCCCTATCGCAAAAATAACGACGTTGCCTTTTAATGGGCCCACGCCTTTCCTTGGTACGGTTTGCACGGGCTTTTTAAGATTGACAGCTCTCGCGGGAGGCTTCGCTATCTTGCGCGGATCGCCGGATCCCCCGCCTTGATCCACGTAGTGACCAGTGGGATCCATGCCCGTCAGCGGGCCGCCGTTTGCGTAGGTGTAGCGGTTGGCCTGGACGGATGGGTTTGGTGTGAGCGTCCAGGTGTCTCGGGAGGTGAAGGTGCCGGTGCCGGGTTGGTACCAGCGGGCGTGCATGTTGACGGTGCCGGTGTCGGGGTCGGTGAATTCGCTCTGATAGCCGAGCGAAGGTTTCGTGCCTGTCTGGGCGAGTACTTCGCCGTAGGGGTTGTAGGCGGTGGAGCTGGCCAGGGCGGTGCCGGAGAAGGTGCCGATCACGTCGTCGTGGAGGTCGGTGAGGGCGCCGAGGGCGGGGTCGGTGCCTTCTTGGATGCTGAGCAGGCCTCCGAAGGGGTCGCGACCGTACTTGGCCTGGATGGTGCCGGCCTGGTCGGTGATGGTGACGATGTCGTTGTCCAGCCCGGCGTACACGAAGCGCTGCTGGGCGCTCTGGCCCTGACGGGTGGCCACGCGATCGAAGGCATCGTAGGTGTAGACGGCGTCGCCGTCGTTGATGAGCCGGTCGAAGGCGTCGAAGGTCAGGTGCTTGGTATTGCCGTTCTTGGTTTCCGTGGCGAGGGTGCCTCGCGGGGTGTAGGTGTAGTCGCTGCCGTCGCCGGAGGTGAGGCGGTTGCGCTGGTCGTAGGTGTAGGTCTTGTTGCCCGCTTGGGTGCGGTTGCCGGAGGCGTCCCAGGCATAAGCGGTGGTGACACCGTCGGGGCCGGTCCAGGAGATCAGGCGTCCGGCGTGGTCGTAGCCGTAGGTGTTGGTGCCGGCGCCTGCCGTACCGGCGGTGGTTTTCGAGGTGAGGTTGTCGTCCTTGTCCCAGCCGTAAGTGATCTTCGCTAACTGGCCGCCTGTGCTGTTCTTGAGTGTGTGGGTGGCTGTCCGGTCGAGCGCGTCGTAGGTGTAGGCCTGGGTGTTGACCGGGTTGGTGGAGGCGACGCTGGTCAACCGGTCGGCCTTGTCGTAGCCGTAGGTGTTGATGCGTCCGCTGACCGGGTCGGTGACGGTCTTGAGCCGGTTGTCGTTGTCCCAGGTGTAGGCGGTGGTTCCGGTCACATCCACACGTTGGGTGGGGTTACCAAGTTCGTCGTAGGCGAAGGCACTGTTCTGGCCTGATGGGCCCGCCACTCTGGTCAGCAGGCCGCGGTCGTTGTATTCGAGCGTCTGGTCGCTTACCGAGGTGACGCGGCCGGCCAGGTCATAGCCGTATGTCTTGTCCGGGGTGGCGATGCCCTCGCCCGATCCGCTGATTGTGGTGACCTGGTTCAGCTGGTCGAACTGCCGGTCGTGCCGGACACCGCCGGGCTGGATGAGAGCGGTCTCGTTGCCGGCGACGTCGTATACGTGGGTCCAGGTGCGGTCGGCCAGGTCGGGGTGGGCGGTGGTGGCGGGCTCGGTCAGGGCCTCGATGAGGCCCAGAGTGTTGTACGTGGTCCAGGTGGCGTTGCCCCGGCCGTCCGTTAGGCGGGTGCGCGCGCCGGCGGCGTCGTAGCCGAAGGTGGTGGTGATCGACTCACTGCCGGAGACGGGTTCGATGAGTTCGGTCAGCGCGTTGGTGGCGTCGAAGGTCCGCCTGGTGATGCGGCCCTCGCCAGAGGTGATCTGGGTGAGGTTGTCCACGGCGTCGTAGCCGTACCCGCGGGTTTTCACGGTCGCGCCCGCGCTGTCCAGATTCTTCAGAGTGGTCAGGCGGCCGGCCAGGTCGTAGTCGGCGGTGATGGCATTGCCCAGCGGGTTGGTGGCCTTGGCCAGACGGCCGCTCAGGTCGTAGGTGAACGTGGTGGCGTCGCCCAGCGGATCAGTCTCTGTGGTGACCTCTGCCGCAGCATTGACCGTGTAGCCGGTGGTCTTGTTTCCCGGCAGGATCATCTTGGTCAGGTCGCCTGCGTCGTTGTACTCCAGTTTGGTGGTGTAGGCGGCGGTCGGTTGGCGCTCGATCACGGTCTGGGTGATCTGCCGGCCTAGATCGTCGTAGGTGGCCTCGTTACGTGCTCCGGTCGGGTCGAGCGCGGCCAGTTCCTCACCGAGGAGGTCGTAGTGCGATATCCACTGCCCGGCCGGTTGGCCTGCGGCGGCCGGGGGGCAGTGACGCGGACCGGGTTGTGCAGCGCGTCGTACTCGATGGTGGTGATCTGGCCGCGCGGATCCGTCGTGCTGATCAGGCGGCCGGCGGGATCGTAGCCGTAAACGGTTCTGGGGGTGACCGCGCTGCCACCGGGAGGCGTATAGGGCATGCCGGTCAGCGAAATGAGCCGTCCGGCCCGGTCGAACGCCGAGGTGGTGGTGCGCCCTTCGGCATCTACCACGTGCGTCTGACGGCCGAGGGTGTCGTATCCGAAACGGGAGGTGACGCGTCCCTGCTGGGACGACCCTGCCTTGTCGATCGCTACGGGCGGGGATTTCATCTCGATGAGCCGACCGGCGAGGTCGTAGCGAAGAGTAGTGGTGAACGCCGCCGGATCGGCACCCGAGAGGTTGCCTCGCGCGTCGACCTCCTCCAGGAGGAGGCCGCGATCGTCGACCTTCCACGTGGTGGTGAGGTCCTGCCCATCGTTCTTGATCGTGTGACGGACGAGCGCGTTCTCCTTGTTGTAGCCGAACTCGCTCGCCTCGACGCGCGTGGTGCCCGTCGCCGTGCGTTTGGCGGTGATGATGTTGTCGTTGGCGTCGTAGCCGTAAGTCGTCGTACGGGCCAGCTCGGCCGGATCGAACGTTTCCGAGGTCAGCCTGCTCGCGGCGTCGTAGACGTAGTCCGTGCGGGCGACTCCCCCGCCGGACACCTGCCGGATGGGATTGCCCGCTGCGTCATAGGTGTTCGCCTCGATCACCACGTCCTGGGCCGTGGTCGAGCCGTTCAGCTTGACGTCGTCGGCGATCACCTGCGAGAGCAGGTCGTCGTTGAAGTAGGTGTAGGACGTCTTGCGGCCCATCGCGTCCACCCACGTGCCCAGCCGGCCGCCCGGGTCATAGGCGAACGACTCGAGCGTGATCTCCGTGGCGGTGACGGGAGCGACCGGGCTGCCGGTCCAGTTCTTCAGTGTGCGGGAGGCCAGCTCACCGCGGTTGGTGTAGGTGAAGCCGAACACCGCGCCCAGCTCATCGGTGACCGTGGTGCGAGCGCCCACCTGGTCCCAAGCCGTACGCACCACGCCGCCCTCCGGGCCGGTGGCGGTCTCCTCGCGACCGTGATCGTCATAGGTGTAGGCGGTGGTCCGCTCCGGATCGCCTCCGGTCAGATCCTTGACGGACTCGGACAGCACGTTGCCGTCCGGGTCGTAGGTGTAGGTGGTCTGCGCGGTGTGGGTGGCGTCGGTGACCTCGTTCTTCACTCCCGGCTCGGTCTGGGTCAGCAACCGCCCGAGCTTGTCGTAGGTGAAGGAGGTGATGACGCCGGCCGGGTGGGCTTGAGACACCTGCGTTGAGGCGGTCGCTCGTCCGATCGCGTCGTACTGCAGTTGGGTGATCAGGCCTGTTGGATCGCTCTGCTCGGCGAGGTCACCTGCTGAGGTGTAGCGGTAGCTCCAGGTATTGCCCCGGGCGTCGGTCTGTGACGCCGCCAGGCCTGCCGGCGTGGTGCCGCCGCCCACCGCGGTCTCGCTGCCGTCGGTGTAGGCGATCGTTGTCGAGCGGCCGTTGGGGAAGTCCGTTGTCGCCGGGGTGGTCTGCTTGGTCTGCTCGCCGAAGCTGTTGTACTCCCACGCGGTGGCGTAGGTGTTGTCGGTGCTGCCGGCCGAGCGCGCGTCCCGGACCTTGACGACCCGGTCATTACGCGGATCGAACTGATCGGCAGCGTTGAGGTAGTACTCGGCTCGGGCCGTCTGACAGTTTCCCGAGGCGCGGCAGGTGATGGTGGTCAAAGCGTTGCCGCGCTTGTCGTTGCTCCGCTGCGTCGTGTTATTGTTCGGGTCCGTGATCTTGTTGAGGTAGCCGCCGGTGTCGTAGGTGTAGCTGGTCTTCTTGCCCAGTTGGTCGGTCTGGGACGTGATCCGGTATCCGCGCCAGGCGTCGTAGACCGCGATGATCGTCGCGTTCTTGGGGTCGGTGACCGTCACCGTGGAGGTACCGGTGCTGCGATTGACCACGGGCTCGCTGATCTGCCAGGTGCCGCCATGCTGGTCGGTGTGTGTCTTGAGGCGATCGGTCGTGGGCTCGTAGACGTTGACTGCCCTGACCCGCCCGGAAGGCAGGGTGACCTGGGTGAGCTTGTGCGGGGCGGCGTTGCGGGCTTCGTAGTGACGGACCACTTCATAGGGCTCGAGTGGCCGGTCGTAGACGGCGAACTCGTCGACCCAGCCATCCAAACCGCCGATGGTCGACGTCGGCCGGTTGCTCGTGCCGGTGATCGACGCCGTGAGGGTTCCCACCACGGCTCCGTCCACGTACATGGTCTGCACGTTGTCCGCGACGGTCAGCACCACGTGATGCCATGCGCCGTCGTTGACCGGCGCCGCGGTGATGATCGGTGTCGAGGTCGACTGGTAGGAGCCGCGAAGCTTCCCATCGGCTCCGATGCTCAAGACGTTCGTCTTCGTGCCGCCGCTTGAGGCGATCGACATGACCGTGCCGCTGGTGCTGGTCTTGAACCACGTCTCCAACGACGCGTACTTCCCAATCGCCGGGACGATCCCCGAAGGAAGGCTAACGCTCGTGGTGCTGGTGAGTTTTACCGCGCCGTCAGGAGTCCCGGCCAGGGCTCCCGGCTGTGCCCGGACAACCGCGCCGCTGTAGGTGGCGTTCCCTGCCCTCCACCCCAAGTCGATGGCACTGCCCGTGGCCTCGCCGAGCCGCCAATAGTGGTACGGATCGGAATCGAGCACCGAACTGCGATACTGCGAGCCCGGATCATGGCCGTAGGTGGTACACCGCGATTCGGGATCGCACACCTGCTGCAGCACATCGCCGTTGTAGGCGTAGGTCCAGGTCAACGGCGCGCCGTCCACGGCGTCGGTGGACACCGAGGTCACATGATCGCCGCTCCACTGGAAAGCCAGCGAGCGTCCCCCCGGCGAGGTGACCTCGGCGAGTTTCCCACTCGCGTCGTACGTCAACTCCTGGCTACGGCCACGCCCGTCCGTGATCTTGAGCAGCCGGCCCGCTCCGTCGAACAGATAGGTGTTCGACACCTTGTCCATCAGACGCCAGCCACCCCCGGCCAGCACGGCGAGAGTCGCGTACATGCCGGGGGGCGGCTGGAACGTGCCGTCCTTCTTATCGGCGAATCGGACCTCACGCCCATCCGGGTACGTCACCAGCAGAGCCTCACGACCGTGGATCGTCTCCGGGGTGATCCTCATGTCCCAGCGGGTCGACCACCCCGCGCCGAAAACGCCCGTGCGGCGCGTATCCATACTGTTGTAGGAGCGCACCACCGACAACGGCGGCCCCGCCGCCGGAACCTGGGCGTCCGTGGCCGTCGTGGTGTAGTTGCCCGCCTGCTGATGAAACTCCTGGCCGTCCACCCCGGAGGTGGACAACTGCGAGGTGATCGTCGGCTGCCGCACGCCGACCGTGAACGTCTGGACCGGCGAGTAGGCAGACTGGCCGCCGATGGTCGAGGCGTCAGACAGATCCACGCGCCACCAGTACTGCCGTCCCCATGAGAGCGTGCCGGCAGGGATCGGCCAGTCAGCCGACAACGAGCAGCAATCCTCATAGGTGATGCAGCCGGACATCGCCGGGTTGTCGCACACCTCGAAATCAAAGCCGATCACCCCGCCCGACCAGGTGCTGCCCACCACCTTGAGGATCGGCTGCTCGGTCAACACCAACGCCCCATTCACCGGGGTCATGGACGTGGCAGTGGGAGCCGGCGGCAGCGGGCACGGGCCGATCAGCATCCAACCTGTCGGCTCTTCGTGCGGAGGGTAGTAGTTGAGATTGGCCGGAATATTCTGTGTCGCCTGCCAAATTCGCCCGCCGGAGTAGACGCGCGTCCCATAAGCGACGTATACGCCCCGCTGCCAGGGTGATTCATTACCACACGGCGGTTCAGCGGCGATCGCGAGCGTCTTCGCGGCCGTAACGTCCGGCACGGCGGAAGTATCATGGACGAGACCTTGTCGCTGCTCTTCAGGCACCGCATTCTTCGGAACCTTGATTTTCGACTTGGGAGTACCCGCAGCGGCGGACGTCGCGGTGACCTCGGTGTCGACCATTGATGGCAGTCCTGCCGCAGTGCCCGCCACCTGCTTCGGCGTCTCCGGGGTCGCGTGAACCACAGCACCCGTTTCGGTGACAGCCGCCGCTAATGCGGTTCCCGCAGTTATGCCCACGAGTCCAGGCAACACGGTTAAAAGTACGAGAATGACAACAGGCACCGATCTAAGAACAAATCGACTTGAGAAGGCCGCACGCATGCGCCATCACGCTCCCGAACCACGTAGGGCGCCATCCGACGCCAGACGAAGCCCCACCCCATACGGAAACAAGGTTGCTGACTCGTGCAGCTCGGAGCATGTTGCCAAACGGGCAAAGCGTAACTTTTGCCAGCAAAGGCAACAAGATCTAATTTAGTTAGACAAAATCATGGAAGGTGACTTACCACTTCTATGCTCTGCCGTTGAACCCCGGCGCGCGTCGACGGGTGCTCACCATCCGTCACGCGTCCCTTCGGACCCCGGGTGGCTCTGACCGTGGGATGTCACGTCCCGGTCAGGAACGGGTATGCGCCCGTGGCGCTCCGAAAATTGGTTGATCCCACGGATTAGCCTGGATGGGATGCCTCCCGATACGAGTTCACCACGTCGTCCCCTGCTGTCCTCCAACTCGCTGTGGCGGATGAGGTCCTACCTCCGCCCCTACGTCGCCAGGCTGGTGTTCATCTGGCTGGCCGCCCTTCTCGGCATCGGCGCGAGCATCGCGCTGCCCCTGGTCGGCAAGGAGGTCGTCGACGGGCCCGTGCTCCGCGGCGACTCCGGCGCCCTGCTGCCCCTCGGTCTCCTCGCGCTCGGTCTGGGCGTCCTGGAGGCGTTCCTCATCTTCATCAGGAGGTGGTCGCAGATCGGGCCGGTGCTCGGCCTCGAGACCAGGATCCGCGACGACCTCTACGAGCACCTGCAGCGGCTGCCGATGGGCTTCCACGGCGAATGGCAGTCGGGGCAGTTGCTCTCGCGCGCGACGACCGACCTGTCGACGATCCGCCGGTTCCTCGGCTTCGGCATGCTCTTCCTGGTCATGAACATCCTGCAGCTCACGATCGTGACGGTGCTGCTGCTGAACATGTACTGGCCGCTCGGGCTGCTGGTGGCCGGGTCGGCGGTGCCGATCGTGGTGGTGTCGCTGCGGTTCGAGAAGCGCTACATCAAGATCTCCCGGCAGGTTCAGGACGAGCAGGGCGATCTGGCCACGCTGGTCGAGGAGTCGGCGATCGGGATCAGGACGATCAAGGCGTTCGGCCGCAGGCACCACGTGTACGACCGGTACGACGACGCCGCGCTCAAGGTCTACGACACCTCCATGGACAAGGTGCGGCTGTCGGCGCGGTTCTTCACCTTCCTCGAGGTGATCCCCAACTTCACGCTCGCGCTGGTGCTGCTGCTCGGCGCGCTGGCCGTGGGCGGCGGGTCGCTGACGCTGGGCACGCTGGTCGCCTTCACCACGCTGATGCTGCAGCTGGTGTGGCCGATCGCCAGCCTCGGCTACATCCTGGCGATGGCCCAGGAGGCGATGACCTCGGCCGACCGGGTCATGGAGGTGATGGACACGGTCCCGGCGATCGAGGGCGGCTCGCGGACGGTCGAGCGGCCCCGCGGCCACCTGCGGTTCGAGGGCGTGGAGTTCCGCTTCCCCGGCGCCGACCGGCCGGTCCTGCACGACGTCTGGCTGGACGTGCGGCCGGGCGAGACGGTCGCCATCGTGGGCGCCACCGGGGCGGGCAAGACGACGCTGACCTCGCTGGTGCCCCGGCTGATCGACCCCACCGCGGGCCGGGTCACGATCGACGGCCACGACGTGCGCGACCTGACGTTGCCGGCGCTGCGCGAGGTGGTGGCGACGGCGTTCGAGGAGCCGACGCTGTTCTCGATGAGCGTGCGCGAGAACCTCATGCTCGGCCGGCACGACGCCTCCGAGGAGGAGCTGGACGCCGCCATCCGCACCGCGCAGGCGATGTTCGTGTACGACCTGCCGTGGGGTCTCGACACGCGGATCGGCGAGCAGGGGCTGTCGCTGTCCGGCGGGCAGCGGCAGCGGCTGGCGCTGGCAAGGGCGGTGCTGAGCAGGCCGCGGATCCTGGTGCTCGACGACACGCTGTCCGCTCTCGACGTGGAGACCGAGGCACTGGTGGAGGAGGCGTTGCGCCACGTGCTACGCGAGGCGACCGGGATCGTGGTCGCCCACCGCGCCTCGACGGTGCTGCTGGCCGACAAGGTGGCGCTGCTCGCGGGCGGCACGATCACCCACGTCGGCCGGCACCAGGAGCTCCTCGCCGAGGTGCCCGAATACCGCGAGCTGCTGGCGCAGGACGCCGACTTCAACCCGTCGGAAGGAGCGCTGCGATGACGGCGCCCGCGACCACCACCTGGCGTGGTGTGGCCTCCGAGGATCAGGACGAGCTGTCCGAGAAGGTCTCCCTCCTGCTGCGCGACCGTTCGCGCCGGCTGCTCGGCGACCTGCTGACACCGCACCGCAAGGCGATCGCGCTGCTCACCGCGATCATCGTGGTCTCCAACGCGGCGGGGCTGGCGATCCCCTACCTGGTGAAGGTGGGCATCGACGCCGGCATCCCGCCGATGCTCAAGGGCACCGGTCCCGGCACGCTGATCACCGTGGTCGGCGTGATCCTGGCCGCGGCGGTCACCCAGGCGCTGACCAGGCAGGCGTTCCTCAAGCTGTCGGGCCGCATCGGCCAGAGCATCCTGCTGGAGCTGCGGCGCAGGGTGTTCGAGCACTTCCAGCGGCTGTCGTTGAGCTTCCACGAGAAGTACACGTCCGGCCGGGTCATCTCACGGCTCACCTCCGACATCGAGGCCATCGCCGAGCTGCTCCAGTCGGGGTTCGACGGCCTGGTCACCGCGGTGCTGACGCTGTTCGGCACCGCGGCGCTGCTCCTGGTGCTGGACGTGCACCTCGGCCTGGTGGCGCTGATCCCGCTGCCGATCCTGCTGCTGTTCACCCGGTGGTTCCGCCGCCAGTCCGCGATCGTCTACCGGCGCACCCGGGAGACGGTGGCGCTGGTGATCGTCCACTTCGTGGAGTCGATGACCGGCATCCGCGCGGTGCAGGCGTTCCGCCGGGAGCCGCGCAACCAGGAGATCTTCCGGCAGCTCAACGACGACTACCGGGGCGCCAACGCGCGCAGCATGCAACTGGTCGCGGTGTTCATGCCGGGCATCAAGCTGATCGGCAACGTCACGGTCGCGGGCGTGCTGGTGTATGGCGGGTGGCTGGCGTTCCAGGACGAGGTCACGGTCGGCGTGCTCGCCGCGTTCCTGCTCTACCTGCGCCAGTTCTACGAGCCGATGCAGGAGATCAGCCAGTTCTACAACACGCTGCAGTCGGCGGGCGCGGCGCTGGAGAAGCTGTCGGGCGTGCTGGAGGAGGAGCCGGCCGTGCCGGAGCCGCGCGAGCCGGAGGCGCTGCCCCAGGCACGCGGCAAGGTGCGGTTCGAGGGGGTGCGGTTCGCCTATGTCGACGAGACGCCGATCCTGCCCGGGCTCGACCTGACCGTCCCGGCGGGGCAGAGCGTGGCGCTGGTCGGCGCGACCGGCGCGGGCAAGACGACGCTGGCCAAGCTCATCTCCCGCTTCTACGACCCGACCGAGGGCCGGGTGCTGCTCGACGGCGTCGACCTGCGGCGGCTGGACGAGACCTCGCTGCGCACGGCCGTGGTCATGGTGACGCAGGAGAACTTCCTGTTCAGCGGCACGGTGGCCGACAACATCAGGTTCGGCCGGCCGGACGCCACCGACCGGCAGGTGCGCGAGGCGGCCAAGGCGATCGGCGCGCACGAGTTCGTCATGTCATTGCCCGAGGGCTACGACACCGAGGTGGGCAAGCGCGGCGGCCGGATGTCGGCGGGGCAGCGGCAGCTGGTGGCGTTCGCGCGGGCGTTCCTGGCCGATCCGGCGGTGCTGATCCTGGACGAGGCCACGTCGAGTCTCGACGTGCCGAGCGAGCGCCTGGTGCAGCGGGCGCTGCGGACGATCCTCGCCGACCGGACGGCTCTCATCATCGCGCACCGGCTGTCGACCGTGGAGATCGCCGACCGGGTGCTGGTCATGGAGCGCGGCGAGATCGTGGAGGACGGCCCGCCCGACCGGCTGATCGCCGCCTCGGGCCGTTTCGCCGGCCTGCACCGGGCCTGGCTGGAGAGCCTCAGTTAGTGCGGGTGCGCCCTGACGATGAGGTTCTCGTACAGCTCGTAGCCGATGAAGCCGAGCACGGGCAGCCCCATCGCCACCAGCAGCCTGCCGGGTAGAGGCGCCCGCGCCGGAGGCAGCACCCCCCTCGCCGCGGCGGCGGCCACGGGCGCCGCCGCCAGGGGCTCCGGTTCCGGCGCGGGCACCAGCTCCGGGTGTCGCGCGAGGTAACCGACCGGGAAGGAGGTGACGTGGTAGACGCCGCAGTCGGGGCAGCAGGTCCCCGACCAGGGCGGCTGCACCGGCACTCCTGCCTGGAGCCAGATCTCGACCTCGTTGCCGTAGTCGTCGGCGACGTGCCTGACCGTGTACGCCTCTTCCCAGACGTACCAGCAACGCAGGCATTCGAAGAGCCACATCCTCCGAGTGCTGAATCCGTCGCGCACGAGGACCACCCCCCGGTGACCGACCGCCATCAGCACCGAGTGTCCTTCTTCCGTCACGCTACGAAAAGACGTGACTTATGACACCCATCGCTATGGAATGCTCACCTGCTGTCAGGTTAGGTGCCGGGAATGCCGTTTACGCACCGGACTGAGCAGCGGGGTCGCGTCGGGCGTCACGGGACCCAGCGGCGGGATCAGCTCGGGATGCCACCTGAGATATCCCTCGGGGAACGTGGTGGCCGCCTGGCAGCCGCACCGCGGGCAGATCGCGCCCTGCGCCGGAGGCGGTACGGCCACGCCCGAACGCAGCCAGATCTCGCGGTAGTTGCCCTTCCGGTCCTCGCCGCGCCGTACGAGGTACTCCTCTTCCCACACGTGCCAGCAGCCACGGCACTCGAAGGGTAGGACTCGCCGCTCTTCTTCCATGGGATTCACCCCCTTTTATGAGTGTCCGCCCAGGTTGATGACCTCGCAAGCCGCCCCGGGCGAATCGGCCGTTCCAGTGAGGGGCCGTTCCAGTGAGGGGCCGTTCCGGCGAAGTGGGCGTTCCAGTGAGCGGGCGAACCCGGCCCGCCTCAGCGGGCGGTGAGCACGAAGACGATCGCGCCGGCCACCGCGCACAGCGTGCCGAACCAGGCGAACAACACGTCCAGGCCGCAGTCGAGAGGGCGGCCGCCGTGCAACGCCTCCTGAACGCGCCGGTAGCGCACGCCGGTCCGCAGCAGCAGGACGCCCCCGCAGAGCGCGGCCAGCGCGAACCCCACGGCGGCCACCGGGGCATGGCCGTACCGGAACGACAGGCCGGTGGCGGCGAGCCCGCCGGTGGACAGCATCACGGCGGTGCGGACCCAGGCCAGCCTGGTGCGCTCGCTCTGCAGCCCGGAGTCCCAGATCTCGCCGGACATCGTCAGACCGAGAGCAGGATGAGGACCAGCGCGATCACGGCGACCAGCGCGACCCCGTAGCCGAACACGGCGGCCAGGGCAGGCGGCGGCAGGGGCGCCTGGGCGCGCAGCGCGCGCTGGATGTTGCGCCAGCGCGGATAGGCCATGCCGGCGGCCAGCGCGGAGAGCGTCACCAGGACGACGGCCAGGGCGGTGCGCACCCACGGGACGAACACGTCCTCGGGCACCGCCGCCATGGCCACACCTCCCGCGCTGAGTGCCAGAGCGGTGCTGAGCCAGGTCAGGTAGGTGCGCTCGTTGGCGAGCGTGAAACGGGGATCCGGCTCCATGGACTCAACGCTAGTTCGTCCATATTTCCCCTAGAGAAGCCGGGGTTCAGCTGCAGGCTTGGGCGACTTTCTCCAGGTAGGCGGCGGTGTCGGTGCCGACCTTCTGGACCGCGTCGACGGCGTCGTTGACGTCCTTGACGTCGATGGCGCTCAGCGTGCTCGCCAGGTTGTCGCTGGCCTCCTTGAGCGTGGTGTTGGCCGCCTTGTCGGCGACGCCGTTGAGCTTGCCCGCGGCGTCGTCGAGGGCCTTCTCCATGGCTTGCGGGTCGTCCTTGAGCTTGGCGATCTCGGCGCCCAGATCTGCGACGATCTTGGGCGCCTCCAGGCAGGCCTGAGCCTTGTCGATCGTGTTGTTGACCTCACCGCATCCGGCGGCGAGCACGAACAGGACGAAGGCGGCAAGGGGCACGAAGCGGCTCTTGGGAGGGCGCATACCGCGACCCTACCCAACCGTTCGTGCCCCCCGCGCTTTTACAGCTTCGCGAAGCAGGGGCCGTCCAGGGTGTAGCCCTGGGCGGTCGGCCCGACGAAGAAGTCCTTCACCATGGTCACGCCGGTGGGCGCCTTGTCGTCCACCTTGTTGATCAAGGTCTGCCGGAAGGTGGCCGTGTTCGGGTCGTCGGCGTAGTTTCCGGCCTCGGGTGGCAGCATGCCCTCGTAGTCGACGGTCTTGAGCGTCTTGACGGCCGCGAGCAGGCCCTTGCGGCTGATGTCGCCACCGGCGACCATCTTGTCCAGCGCCGCCTTCAGCGGGTACGCCCAGGCCCAGCCCGAGGTGTAGCCGTCGTTCGGGGTGACGCCGGACAGTGCCTCACGCATGGCCTGGTGGCCCGGGGTGTCGGCGTCCCACGACTTGCCCGGGGCCGACTGCTCGTACAGGGCCTTCAGCGCGGGGGCGGCGGGCGACTTGAGCAGGGCGGGGTTCCAGGTCGGGCCGGTGCCGATGAAGCGGCCCTTGTATCCGGCGGCGGCGGCCTGGCCGACGATGGTGGCCGCGTCGGCGGGACCGGTGGTGAGGATCACCAGGTCGGGCTTGTTCTTGGTGATCTCGGTGATCGCGCGGCCCTGCTCGGTGGCGCCCGAGGGCGTCTCCACGGCGGTGAACGTGAGCCCGTTCTTCTCCGCCGCGATCTTCGCGCCGGCGGCGGCGTCGGCGCCGTAGTCACCGGCCAGGTGCACGGCCATCACGCTCTTCGGTTTGTACGCCTCCATCGCGTAGTCCACCGAGTTCATGGCCTCGACGCAGTAGTTGGACCCGGTCTCGACGATCACGTCCTCGAACTCCCACGCCGAGGTCCAGGAGGCCGGGGCCGCGACGATGCTGGCGGCCTTCAGGTCGCCGATGATGGCGGCGGTGGTGGGTGAGCCGAGCGTCTGGGCCAGGCCCAGCACCTGGTCCTTCATCTCGTTGTAGACCTGGCGGTGCACTTCGGGGTTGTACTTGTTGTCGCGGACGAACTTGGTGACGTCCACCTCGTACTTTCCGCCGATGCCGCCCGCCTTGTTGACGCGGGCCCAGAACGCCTTCTGCGCCTCGGTGATGGGCACGGCCAGCGCCGCGAACGGGCCGGCGGTCAGGTCGGAGATGCTGCCGAGGTAGATGCACCCTTTGTTTCTGTCGACCGCGGAGGGACAGGGCTCGCTCGTGACCCCTGTCGTCTGGGCGCCCTTGCTGCCCTCGTCGTCCCCCCGGATGACGCCGCATGCGGACAGAAGGGTCACTACAGCAGCGGTTACCACCACATAGCGACTCTTCATGACAAATCCCTCTCTAATAGGAGAACGGCCATGACTTCCAGTAGTTGCGCGCCCGAACCCAGAGCCCGAACAGGCCCCGCGGCTCGAAGACCAGGAACAGCACGATCAGCAGGCCGTACAGGACGGTCTCGACCTGGAACACGTTGGGCGTCTGGGTGGTGTCGCCGCTGATGACCGGCAGCAGCGCGGGCAGCGCCCTGGTCACGGGCTGCAGCAGCGAGATGAACAGCGCGCCCGCGATCGCCCCCGAGACGGTGGCGACGCCGCCGATCAGCACCATCGCGATGAACTGCACCGACAGCAGCAGGCTGAAGGAGCCCGGCTCGACGTAGCCGGAGAGGCAGTAGAGCAGGCCGCCCGCGCATCCCGCGTAGAACGAGGAGATGCCGAACGCCAGCACCTTGTAGCGGGTCAGCGGCACCCCGATGACCTCGGCGGCGATGTCGCGGTCGCGGATCGCGGCGAAGGCCCGGCCAACGCGCGAGCGGGCCAGGTTGCGGGCCGCGACGGCGAAGACGACGAGCAGCGACAGCATCAGCAGGTAGAGCACCTGCTCCTTGGTGCCGAGCGGCCCGTCCTGGTCGAGCCGATAGCCGAACAGCTGCGGGATCGCCGCCTCCCGGCCGACGCCCGGCCCGCCGGTGAGCTCCTTCCACTCCTTGAAGACGTGCTCGCCGAGGAAGACCAGGCCGAGCGTGACGATGGCCAGGTAGAGGCCGCGCAGCCGGGTGGCGAGCGGCGCGACCAGCACCCCGGCCACGGCGGCGACGAGCCCGGCCGCGGGCAGCCAGATCCAGATCTCGGCCAGGCCGTACCCGAGGTTCTCGCCGCCGGGCGGCCCGGACAGGGCCGCCGCGGTGTAGGCGCCGATGGCGACGAAGAACGCGTGCCCGAGCGACACCTGCCCCGCGTAGCCGGTGACGATGTTCAGCCCGATCGCCCCGATGGCCAGCACGTACGCCCCGGCCAGCACCTCCAGCGAGCGGTCGGCGAGCACCACGGAGACGGCGAACGCCAGCAGGACCAGCAGCCCGGTCCAGATCCGCTTGGCCCGGGTGTCGAGCAGCGCCATGTCCTGGGCGTAGGAGGTGTAGAGCAGCGGCCGGCCGCGCACCCGCCGGGACCGGCCGGCCGAGACGCCCGCTGAGACGCCGGGAGGAGTCGTCACACCCGCTCGACCTCCCTGGTGCCGAACAGGCCGTAGGGTCTGACCAGCAGCACGATCAGCATCACCACGTACGGCGTGACCACCGCGAAGTTCTGCCCCAGCCACGGCGCGAACTCGCCCTGGTAGGACTGGAACAACGACTCGACCACCCCGATGGCCAGCCCGCCGACGACGGCGCCGCCCAGCGAGTCGAGCCCGCCCACGATGATCGCGGGCAGCGCCTTGAGCGCGATCACCCAGGTCAGCTGCTCGATGCCCTGCCCGGTGCCGACGAACATGCCGGCGATCGCGGCCAGGAACCCGGCGAGCCCCCACGACAGGGCGAACACCATGCCCACCGAGACGCCCTGCGCGAGCGCCGTCTCCTGGTCGAACGCCGCCGCCCGCATCGCCAGCCCGTACCTCGTGTAGCGGAAGAACGCGAACAGCAGCGCCACCAGCACGGCCGTCACCACGAGCATCGCCAGCCACCGCTGCTGCACCACCAGCGGCCCGAGCGAGACCTGCGCGAACCCCCACGGGTCGCCCACCTGACGCACGTCCCTGCCAATGAAGCCGTTGACCACCACCCGGACGACCACGTCGATGCCGAGCGTGATGATGGCCACGACGAACACCGGCCGTCCCACCATGGGCCTGATCGCGATCCGCTCGATCGCCAGCGCCACCCCGGCGATGAGCAGCGCGGCCAGCAGCACCGCGGGGTAGAAGCCGGTCACCTGGGCCAGGTAGCTGACCGCGACCCCGCCGGCCAGCATCAGGGCGGGCTGCGCGAAGCTGATCACCCGGGTCGCCTTGTAGATGATCACGAAGCCGAGGGCGAGGAGCGCGTACACCGAGCCGTTGCCCAGGCCCCGGATCACCGACTCGAGCACGCCCTTCACCGGGTGTACATCCCTTCGACCAGGTCCTCGAACAGCTTGGCGATGGCCGCGCGTTTGACCTTCTGGGTGGCGGTCAGCTCGCCGTCCTCGTGGTCGAGCTCCTTGGGCAGGAACGCGAACCGCCTGACCTGCTCGACCCGGGCGAACCGCTCGTTCACCTCGTCGACGATGCCGCGCACCAGCTCGCGCGTCTCGGGCTTCTCCGACAGGTCGCGGTAGGTGGTGTAGGTGATGCCGCGCCGCCGCGCCCACTCCCCCACCGTGTCGGGCTCGATGCCGATCAGCGCGACGAGGTAGGGCCGCTGGTCGCCGACGACGACGGCCTCCTTCAGGTACGGCGACGCCTTCAGCGCGTTCTCGATCTGGCTGGGCGCGACGTTCTTGCCGCCGGCCGTGATCAGGATGTCCTTCATCCGGTCGGTGATCCGGACGTGGCTGCCGCCGACCAGTTCGCCCACGTCGCCGGTGTGCAGCCAGCCGTCGGGCTCCAGGACGTCGGCCGTGGCCCGGGGGTTGCCCCAGTAGCCGGCGAAGGTGCCGGGATGCCTGGTCAGGATCTCGCCGGTGAGCTCGTCGATGCGCAGCTCGGTCCCGGGGTGCGGCTCGCCGACCGTGCCCAGCCGTACCCTGCCGGGGCGGTTGGCGGTGGCGATGGCGGTGTTCTCGCTCATGCCGTACACCTCGTGCATGGGGATGCCGATCCCCATGTAGAACTTGAGCACGTCGGGCGCGATGGGCGCGGCGCCCGAGGCGGCGTAGCGGACACGGCGCATGCCGAGCCGCTCGCGCAGCGCGCGGTAGCAGAACACCCAGCCCAGCCCGTACGCCAGCCGGGTGCCCGCGGTGTGCCGGCCGCCGGTGCGCACCAGCGTGTCGCCGACGCGGTCGGCCACCCGCAGCCAGAACCGGCTGGTCAGGCGCTTGACCGGGGTCGCGGCGTCCTGCCTGATGTCGACCTGGGCGAGCACCTTCTCCCAGATGCGCGGCACGCCGAACAGGATCGTCGGCTGCACCTCGCGCAGGTTGGCCTGCACGGTGTCGATCGACTCGGCGAAGTTCACCTGCACGCCGGAGGCGGCGTTGAACCAGACGGTGAACGCCCGCTCGGCGACGTGGCAGAGCGGCAGGTAGGACACGACCAGGTCGCGTTCCGAGGGCGGCGGCGAGGTGAAGCCTCCGCCGGTGACCAGCGTCTCCACGGCGAACTCGACGTTGCGGACGGTGAGCATCACCCCCTTGGGCGGCCCGGTGGTGCCGGAGGTGTAGATCAGCGTCATCACGTCGCCGGGCGTGGCCCCGGCCATCCGGGCGCCGACCGCGCCGGGGTGCCCGGCGCGGTGCTCGGCGCCGAGCGCGAGCAGCTCGGGCCACGACATCAGCCGCGGGTCGGTGTAGCGCCCCCGGATGCCGCGCGGCTCCAGGTAGACGATGTGCCGCAGGCCGGGGCACTCGTCGAGGACGGCCAGCGCCTTGTCGACCTGCTCCTGGTCCTCGGCCACGAGGATCTTCGCGCCCGAGTCGGTCAGCAGGTAGGAGACCTCGGCGGGCGGGTTGGTCGGGTAGAGGCCGACCGTGATGCCCCTGACCGCGACCGTGCCGAGGTCGGTGTAGAGCCACTCGGGCCGGTTCTCGGAGTGGACCGCCACCCGGTCGCCCGGCTCGACGCCGAGCGCGAGCAGGGCGTGCGCGACGAGCTCCACCTGCTCCCAGTAGCCGGACCAGGTCACCTCCTGCCAGATGCCCAGGTCCTTGCGCCGCATCGCGACGGCGCCGGGGGCGGCCAGGGCGCGTTCGCGCACCCTGGTGACGATGGTGGCCGTCATGCGGTGCCTCCCAGGTACGCCTCGATGACCTCTGGATCGTGCTGCACCCGCGCCGGGGTGCCGAGCGCGACGGGCCGCCCGAAGTCGAGCACGAGCACGCGGTCCGCCAGGTCCATGACCAGTCCCATGTCGTGGTCGACGAGCACGATCGGGATGCCCAGCTCGTCGCGGATGTCCAGGACGAACCTGGCCATGTCCTCGGTCTCCTCCAGGTTCATCCCGGCGACCGGCTCGTCGAGCAGCAGCAGCCGGGGCTCCATGGCCAGCGCCCTGCCCAGCTCGACCCGCTTCTGGATCCCGTACGGCAGCAGCCGTACGGGGTGGCGGCGCCAGGACTCCAGCTCCAGGAAGTCGATGATGTCCTCGACCCGGGCGCGGGCCGCCAGTTCCTCGCGCCTGGCCCGGCCCAGCCACAGCACGGCGGCGGCCGCGCCGTAGCGGAAGTGGTGGTGGCGGCCGAGCATCAGGTTGTCCAGGACGGTCAGGTTGTGGAAGAGCTCGACGTTCTGGAACGTCCTGGCCAGGCCCATCGCGGCGATCTCGTGCGGGCGCCTGGACAGCAGGTCCTCGCCGAGGAAGGCGACCCGCCCGCTGTCGGGCCGGTAGACGCCGGACAGCACGTTGAAGATCGACGTCTTGCCCGCGCCGTTGGGGCCGATGATCGCGAACAGCTCGGCCTGGCCCACGTCGAAGCTGACACCGTCGATCGCCTTGACCCCGGCGAAGCTCAGGTGCACGTCCTCGAAGGTCAGCACGGGGCTCACGACAGCCATCGCTTCCTCCGCTTGTAGTGCTTGACCTCGCGGAAGGACCTGACGGCTCCGAGGTAGAACTCCTTGATGTCCTCGTCGGCCAGCAGCTCGGAGGCCGGCTTGTCCATGACGATCTTGCCGGTCTCCATGACGTAGCCGTGGGCGGCGATCGACAGCGCCATCGTGGCGTTCTGCTCGACCAGGAGGACCGTGGTGCCCTGCCGGTTGATCTCGACGACGAGGTCGCGGATCTGCGCCACCAGCGCGGGGGCGAGGCCCAGGCTCGGCTCGTCGAGCAGCAGGTAGCGGGGGCCGGCCATGAGCGCGCGGCCGACGGCCAGCATCTGCTGCTCGCCTCCCGACAGGTAGCCGGACACGCTCCTGCGGCGCTCGCGCAGCAGCGGGAACAGGTCGTAGACCCGGTCCAGGTGGGAGGTGCCCGCGGTGTGGCCGCCGACCTTGAGGTTCTCCTCGACGGTGAGCTCGGCCAGGATGCGCCGTCCCTCCATGACCTGGCTGATGCCTCGCCGTACGATCTGGGCGGGTTTAAGCTGGTGGATGGGCTCGCCTTCGAGCGTGACGGAGCCCTTGGTGATGTCACCGTCGTGCACGTCGAGCAGGCCCGACAGCGCGCGCAGCAAGGTCGTCTTGCCGGCTCCGTTCGCGCCGAGCAGCGCGACGATCGAGCCGGGGGGGACTTTGAGGCTCACGCCGCGCAGCACGAGCATCACGTCGTCATAGACAACCTCGAGATTGCGAACCTCAAGCAAGCCGGGCTCCTCGGGATTGTGTCCTACGTCACTCCCCGATGGTCACAATGTCCACCGTTGGCACGCGGTGGAGCAAGAGGTCCGGCCAAATTGGAACACGATTCTGGTTCTAGGATCATGCCATGACCATCTGTGAGCACCTCGTCAAGGCGGACGACCCTCCGGCGCGGACACCACAGGGCTGCGAGGAGTGCCTGGCCGCCGGAAGCGGCTGGGTCCACCTGCGTCGGTGCCTGGAATGCGGCCATATCGGATGCTGTGACTCGTCACCCAACAAACACGCCACGAAACACTTCCAGGCCGTGGGACACCCCGTGATCGAGTCCTTCGAACCCGGCGAGCACTGGCGGTGGTGCTTCGTCCACGCCCAGATGGCCTGACGCCCCCGGATCACCAGTCGCGGCGGTCGTCCCTGTCGTCGTACTGGTCGGGACGGAGCCGCTCGCCGGTGGAGAACATCGGGTCGCCCACGTAGGGGCGCGAGATGCTGGGCGCCTCGTGGTCACGCGGATACGGGGTCGCCAGCGGGTCGAGGGGATCGATCGGGGCCGTGTAGCCCTGGTGGCCGTCCTGGCTCGGGTAGCGGTCGCGACCGGCCGCCGGCGCGGGGGCCTGCCGCCGGCCCGCGCCGGGGATGCCGTGCATCGGGGTGCCGAGCCCCGCCGCGCCCGGGACACTGCGCGGGGGCGGCTGCTGCTGGTAGCCGTAGTCGCTCTGCGGATAGCGATCCTGGCGCGGCGCCGGGTAGGGCTCGGCGGCCTGGGAGGGGAAGCCCAGCGGATCGGTCGACGGCGCCACCGGGCGGCTGTCGGGCAGTTGGTAGTGGGGCTCCTGGGCGCCGGCCAGATACTGCGGGCCGGAGAAGGGCTCGGGGTCCAGGTTGTACGGCCGGCCGCCGAAGGTGTCGGGCTCGGTGTACTGCGGGCCGGAGAACGGCTCGGCGCGGCCGGGCTCCCGGTAGGCGGGAATGGGCTCGCCGGTGTGCGGGTCGGCGTACTGCGGGCCCGTGAAGGGCACCCGCTCGCCGTACTGCGGCGTGTCGCGGGACGCGGCCGGCTCCCCGTAGGAGGCCACCAGCTTGTCCTGGTGGGCCGGCCCTCTGGCCACGAGCACGTCGTTGGGGCCGGTCGTGGGCCGCTCGTCGTGCGGCGGCGGCGGAGGCTGCGGACCGGCGGGGGGCGGCCGGTGATACTGGCCGGTGCCCGGGATCGCCTCGGTCACCGGATCGTGCTGGGGCACGGCGGGCTGCTCGCCCGTGGCCTCCGCGTAGCCGTCGTCGAGCGTGTCGAGCAGGCGCCCCACGTCGTCCATCGGCATGCGGAAGCTGGCCGTGCACATCTCCCCCCGCCACAGGCTGAGGACCAGGGTGCCCTCATGCCACGTGACCCGGAGGCACCGTTCCTGACCTCTGGCATCGAAGAACACTTCACCGAACGACGGCAACGGGACAACTTCCGACATGGCAGACATACTGCTTTAACCAGCCTTTATTCGTCCACTCAACCCCGGAAAACCCTACTTAACCGGACTTCCCATCCTTATCTTGGGTCCATCTGGTCGCGTCTGGAAGCTCCTCGACGGACAGCTTGGAGTTCCGGTCGTTCAGTGTGCCACGCGAGCCGCCCCCTGGCTCCGGGAACGCCGGGATGCGTATGCCCGGTCACACCGCGTTCGGCGCGGCGACCCCGGATTGCCGGTAGCGTTTAGTGCCGTGCCGGACTCCCATCTCCCGTCAGTCGACGAACTGCTCAGCATCGCGGTCAACGCTCTCGGAGGGAGCGAGCGCCAGGGCCAGATCACGATGACGCAGGCCGTCCAGCGGGCCATCGACGAAGAGGAGCACCTGGCGGTCCAGGCGGGCACGGGCACCGGCAAGTCGCTCGCCTACCTGGTGCCCTCGGTCCGGCACGCGATGGACACCGACAAGACGGTCGTGATCTCCACCGCCACCATCGCGCTGCAGCGCCAGCTGGTCGACCGAGACCTGCCCAGGCTGGCCGAGGCGCTGGGCAAGGAGCTGCCGCACGAGCCGTCGTTCTCCATCCTCAAGGGCCGCCGCAACTACCTGTGCCGCTACAAGGCGACCGCCGGCTGGCCCGAGGACGACGAGCAGGACCAGCTGTTCGACCCGCGCGAGGTCAGCGCGACCGGGCGGATGGTGCAGCGCATCCAGGAGTGGGCGGAGGAGACCGAGACGGGCGACCGCGACGAGCTGGTGCCCGGGGTGAGCGAGCAGGCCTGGCGGCAGTTCTCGGTGAGCGCCCAGGAATGCCTGGGCGCCACCCGCTGCCCGAGCGGCGCCGAGTGCTTCGCCGAGCTGGCCAGGTCCAAGGCCGGCGAGGTCGACGTGGTCGTCACCAACCACGCGCTGCTGGCCATCGACGCGATGAGCGACATGTCGGTGCTTCCCGAGCACGATCTCGTGGTCGTCGACGAGGCCCACGAGCTGGTCGACCGGGTCACCTCGGTGGTGACCGGCGAGCTGTCCGAGGGCTCGGTGTCGCTGGCCGTGCGCCGCGTGGGCCGGCTGATCGAGCAGCCCATCGCCGATCAGCTGCTGGAGGCGGGCGAAGACCTCAAGGCGCTGCTGGCCGCCGCCCCGGCGGGCCGCGTCGACGAGCTGCCCGAGGTGCTCGGGCTCACGCTGGCCCTGCTGCGCGACACCTCGGCCCGCTGCCTCACGGCGCTGGGCCCGCGCGGCGGCGACAAGGACGACCCCGACAAGGCGGGCCAGCGCAAGGCGGCGTTCACCGCCCTCGACGAGGTCCACGACACCGCGGTGCGCATGCTGGAGGCCTACGGCCACGCCTCGGAGGCGGACCGGGCCGAGGTGGTCTGGCTCGACGCCGGCACCGACCGCCGCCCGCCGACGCTGCGCGTCGCGCCGCTCACCGTGGGCGGCATGCTGCGCGAACGGCTCTTCGGCGACCGCACCGTCGTCCTCACCTCCGCCACGCTGGCGCTCGGCGGCACGTTCGACGGCCTGGCGCGGCAGTGGGGGCTCGGCGACGGCAAGGGCGAGTGGCAGGGCATCGACGTCGGCTCCCCGTTCGACCACCCGCGGGCCGGCATCCTCTACGTCGCCAAGCATCTGCCCCAGCCCGGCCGCGACGGGCTCCCCCAGGCCTACCTCGACGAGATCGCCGAGCTGATCGAGGCCGCGGGCGGGCGCACGCTGGGCCTGTTCTCCTCGATGCGGGCCGCCAAGGCGGCGACCGAGGCGCTGCGCGAGCGGCTCGACGTGCCGCTGCTCTGCCAGGGCGACGACTCGACCATGCTGCTGGTCAAGCAGTTCGCCGAGGACGAGGCGACCTGCCTGTTCGGCACCCTGTCGCTCTGGCAGGGCGTCGACGTGCCGGGCCCGGCGCTGCGCCTGGTCATCATCGACCGGGTGCCCTTCCCCCGCCCCGACGACCCGCTCACCTCCGCCCGGCAGCGGCACGTGGCGGCCAAGGGCGGCAACGGCTTCATGACGGTCGCGGCCACCCACGCGGCGCTCCTCCTGGCCCAGGGCACCGGCCGCCTGCTGCGGTCGCAGCACGACAAGGGCGTCATCGCGGTGCTCGACCCGCGCCTGGCGACCGCCCGCTACAGCGGCTTCCTGCTGGGCTCCCTGCCGCCCTTCTGGCGCACCACCGACCCCGCCATCCCCCGCGCCGCGCTCAAGCGCCTGTCCGCCGAGGGCTGACCCGGCCGGGCCCCTGCGATCGAGGGCTCAGGGGCCCCAGGGCAGCAGGTCGGGGCGCTTGGGGTCGAGGCCGTCACCGGACGAGGTGCCGCGCAGGCGGCGGGTCACCCACGGCACCAGGTGCTCGCGGATCCACTGTGCGTCCTCGCGGCGCCTGGCCCGCGGATCGACCGTGCGCTCCGGCCACACCTTGCGCCAGTCGTCGAACGGCACGCCCAGCACGTCGAGGACCCGGGCGGCGACCAGGCGGTGGCCGTCCTCGTTCATGTGCAGCCGGTCGTCGCTCCAGGCCCGCCAGTCGCGCAGCCCCTGCATCGACCACTGGTCGACCAGCCGGCACCCGTAGAGGTCGGCGATCGAGCGGAGGTGCAGGTAGAAGACGGCGAAGCGGCCGCGCAGGCGCCGCATCAGCGGCGTGTCACGCGGATCGACCCCGGTGAACAGCAGCACGTCGGCGCCGCCCGCCCGCAGCTCACGCACGGCCCGCGCGAGCGTCTTGGCCATCGCGTCGGGATCGCTGCCCGGCCGGAGCAGGTCGTTGCCTCCGGCGCAGAGGCTGACCAGGTCGGGGGCCATCTCGACGGCGACCGGCACCTGCTCGGCGACGATCTGGTCGAGCAGCCTGCCCCGCACCGCCAGGTTGGCGTAGCGGAACGAGGGGGCGTCGGCGGCGAGACGTTCCGCCACCCGGTCGGCCCAGCCGCGGTAGTGGCCGTCGGGGCCGGTGTCGTTGAGTCCTTCGGTGAAGCTGTCACCGAGCGCCACGAAGGAGCCGTAGTGCCTCATCGCCTGGTGCTCATCTCCATCGAATGCGGACGTCACCGGCCGACCGCCTGGTAGGCGGCTTCGAGCAGCTCCTCGGACGGGCCTTCGAGGCGGGCGGGCTCGGCCAGGCCGTCGAGGACCACGAACCGCTGCTCGGCACCGCGGTTCTTCTTGTCGAGCCGCATGTGGTCGCGCAACCGCGGCCAGGCGTCGGCGCGGTAGCGGACGGGCAGCCCGACCGAGGTCAGGATGGACCTGGTGCGCTCGACCAGGTCGGCGCCCACACGGCCGTCGAGCCGGGACAGCTCGGCCGCGTAGACCATGCCGATGGCGACGGCCTCGCCGTGGCGCATGTGGTAGTGCTCGGCGCGTTCGATGGCGTGGGCCAGCGTGTGGCCGTAGTTGAGGATCTCGCGCAGCCCCGCCTCGCGCAGGTCGGCGCCCACCACGTCGGCCTTGACCCGGATCTTGCGCTCGATCAGCTCGCGGGTGTGGCGTCCTTCGGGCCGGGTGGCCGCCTCGGGGTCGTCCTCGATCAGCGTCAGGATGGCCGGATCGGCGATGAAGCCGCCCTTGATGATCTCGGCGAGCCCGGCGACGTAGTCGGCGCGCGGCAGGCTCGGCAGCGTCGCGAGGTCGCAGAGCACCCCGGCGGGCGGCAGGAACGTGCCGACGAGGTTCTTGCCCTCGGGCGTGTCGATGCCGTTCTTGCCGCCGACCGCCGCGTCGACCATGGCGAGCAGCGTGGTCGGGACGAACACCACCTGGACGCCGCGCAGCCACGTGCCGGCGACGAACCCCGCCAGGTCGGTGGTGGCTCCCCCGCCGACGCCCACCACGGCGTCGGAGCGCGTCACGCCGTAGCGGCCGAGCGCCGACCACAGCTGGGCGGCCACCTCGACGGTCTTGGCCTGCTCGCCGTCGGGCACCGGCAGCGCCACCACGTCGTGGCCGGCGTCGGACAGCGCCGCGCACACCGGGCGGGAGATCTCGGGCAGGCCGGCCGGGTGGACCACCGCGACCGTGCGCACCCCCGGCCTGAACAGGCCGGGCAGCTCCCCCAGCACGCCGGTGCCGACCACCACGTCGTAGGGGCTGTCGCCGCGCACGGTGATCCTCGTGGCGGTCATCGGCCGAGCCCTTCGACGATCTCCTCGACCAGCTCCTCGACCTCGCGCTTGTCGGTGACCACGGTGATCGTCGCCAGCCGCTCGTAGATGGGCCGCCGCTCCTCCATGAGCTTCTTCAGCCGGCTGCGCGGGTTGAGCACGAGCAGCGGCCGGGCCGAGGCGAGGCCCACCCGCTGCACCGCGTCGGACAGGCCCACCTGAAGGTAGACGACCGGCCGGCCGGTGAGCAGCTCCTGCGCCTCCTCGCGCAGGACGGCCCCGCCGCCGACGGACAGCACGCCGTCGTGCTCGGCCAGCGCCCGCCGCAGGGCTCCCAGCTCGAGCTCGCGGAAGTGGGCCTCGCCGTCCTCGACGAAGATGTCGCTCACGGGCTTGCCCGCGACGACCTCCACGTCGGTGTCGGTGTCGCGGAAGGGCACGCCGAGCCGCTCGGCGAGCAGCCTGCCGAGAGTGGACTTGCCGGACCCGGGCGGCCCGATCAGCACGGCCTTGATCATTTGATCACCATCGAGGAGAGGTAGCCGGACAGGTTGCGGGCGACTTCCTCGACGGAGTCGCCACCGAACTTCTCGAGCGCCGCGTCGGCCAGCACCAGCGCGACCATCGCCTCGGCGACGATGCCCGCGGCGGGGACCGCGCAGACGTCGGACCGCTCGTGGTGGGCCTGGGCCGCCTCGCCGGTCTTGACGTCGATCGTGGCCAGCGCCCGCGGCACCGTGGAGATGGGCTTCATCGCGGCGCTGACGCGCAGGATCTCACCGTTGGTCATGCCGCCCTCGACGCCGCCCGCGCGGTTGGTGATGCGGCGCACGCCGTCTTCGGCGGTGTAGGCGATCTCGTCGTGGGCCCGCGAGCCGGGCCTGCGGGCCGTCTCGAAGCCGTCGCCGACCGCCACGCCCTTGATCGCCTGGATGCCCATGAGCGCCCCGGCCAGCCGGGAGTCGAGGCGGCGGTCCCAGTGGGTGTAGCTGCCGAGGCCGGGCGGCAGGTTGTAGGCGAGCACCTCGACCACGCCGCCGAGCGTGTCGCCGTCTTTGTGCGCCTTGTCGATGACGGCCACCATGGCGGCGCTGCCCTCGGGATCGGCGCACCTGACCGGGTCGGCGTCGATCCGCGGCAGGTCGCCCGGCCCCGGAAGCGTCTCGGCCTTGGTGCGCGCCTCACCGATGGAGACCACGTGGCTGACGATGTCGACGCCGAGCGCCTGCTTGAGGAAGCGCCTGGCCACCTCGCCGAGCGCCACCCGGGCCGCGGTCTCGCGGGCGCTGGCCCGGTCGAGGACCTGGCGGGCGTCGTCGAAGCCGTATTTCTGCATGCCGGCCAGGTCGGCGTGACCCGGCCTGGGCCGCGAGCGCGGCGCGTTGCGCGCCAGCCCCTCGAGCTCCTCGGGGTCGACCGGGTCGGCCGCCATGACCTTCGCCCACTTGGGCCACTCGGTGTTGCCGATGCGGATCGCGACCGGGCTGCCCATGGTGCGGCCGTGACGCACGCCACCGATGATCGTCACCTGGTCCTGCTCGAACTTCATCCGGGCGCCCCTGCCGTAGCCGAGGCGGCGGCGGCGCAGCGCCTCGTCGACGGCGGCCGTGGTCACCTCGACTCCCGCGGGCAGGCCTTCCATGACGGCAACGAGCTCCGGGCCGTGAGACTCTCCGGCGGTCAACCAGCGCAACATGCCTACAAGTCTTCCACGTGCCGCCCAGTGAGATGGCCCGGCGTTCGCCTGCTGAGACATCCGGCTGCCGGGACCTTAGACGCCCACGCAGAAGGCGGTGAGCGCGCCGAGCAGCATGAACGGGCCGAGCGGGAACTCGGTGCGGCGGCCGGCCCGGCCGGTGACGAGCAGCGCGACCGCGTAGAGCGCGCCGAGCAGCTGCCCGGCGACGGCGGCGAGGACCCAGGCGGGCCAGCCGAGCGCGGCGGCGGCCATGCCGATGAGCCCGGCCAGTTTGACGTCGCCCAGGCCCATCGCCGCCGGCCGGACGAACCACAGGAGCCCGTAGACCGCGGCCAGGGCCGCGCCGCCGAGCAGCGCGCGGGGCAGCTCTCCGGTGGGCAGCAGGCTCAGGGCCAGGATCGGGTACGACGGCAGCGTGATCACGTCCGGCAGCCGGAAGGTGCGCCAGTCGATGATCGCCAGGGCAGTGCCGGCGAGGGCGAGATACACGTACGGCAGGCCCGCGCGCCAGGCGGTGAGGGCGGTCACCGCGGCGGTGGCCAGCTCGACGGTCGGCGGCCAGGCGGGCACCGGCACCGTGCGCAGGGCGCCGGCCAGGGCCGCGCGCCCCTCGGCGCGGAGGTCGTCGGGGTCGTCGCCGAAGGCGCCGGCCAGAGCCCGGACATAACGGCCCGCGACGAGGCCGAGCAGCGCCACGAGTGCAACCACGTGGCGACCCTAGCCCGGCCCGGCGCCCGGCGGGCGCCGTTCAGCGCCGTCCCACGGCGGTCACCGCCCCGGGCACGGCCGTCAGCGGGCTTCTCCCGGGGGAACCCGCACGGTCGCCGTGCCGGGCAGGGCGTCAGTGGCGTTTGCGGGAGAACCAGCGACGTCTGCGGGCGGGTTCGACGCGGGCCACGGTCACGCCGGGCAGCCGGTCGAGCGTGCCCGACTGGGCCGCCGCGAGGGCCTCCAGGGCGGTGCCCTCGATCACGAACGGCACCGGCCCGGCCACGTCGACCACGACCGCGGCGGCCCGCTCGTGGACCGCCGCCTGGCAGACCTGGAGCGTGGTGGCCTGGATCGGCCGCGCGTCGGGCCGCCACCTGGTCAGCGCCTCGGTGCCGGTGAACGCGAGCACGGCCTCCCTGCCGTCCTTGCCGACGAGCTTGGGCAGCGCCATCTCGCTCTCCTTCTCCTGCTTCAGCCCGTGCTCGCCCACCTCTGACTCGGTCAGCAGCGCGACCACGGGCACCAGGAGACGGGAGCCGGTCAGGGCGCCCAGCACCTCGGCGGGACCGGCGGCGTCGTCCTGGTAGGAGGCGAGGGCGGCGGCGACGGCGGGCGCGGCGCTGCCGTCGTCGCCGGGGTCGAGAGGTCGCGGAATGCTCGGCACAGGTCCCGAGACTACCCGCGCGCCCCGCCGGTCTCCCCCGCGGCGTCCGGCGGCACCGATAGGGTCGTCCCCGCGAGGGCCGGGCCGAGGGACCGTCCGCTGGACGAGGGCTCGCCCGCGCGGGCCACGATGGGCGAGGCCGTCCAGAGCCGCGACAGGGGGCGATCTACGTGTACTTCGAGCATGCGACCGCGATCTGGCGGGACTTCCCGGAGCTGGCGCCCGGCGCGCTGTTCGCCGGCGGGATCAGCGGAGAGGTCCGCCCGGACACCCGGATCGAGGCGTTCGCCGCGGTCGCGGCCTCCCGGCTGGCGGCCTCGTCCGAGGCGGAGCTGCCGGAGATCCAGGCGTGGCGGCGGGCCTTCTCGCGGATGGGGCTGAAGCCCACGCAGTACCGGTGCGCCTCGGAGTCGCTGCTGCGGCGGTTCCGGAAGGAAGGGGCACTGCCGCGGATCCATCCCCTGATCGACGTGTGCAACGCGGTGTCGCTGGCGTTCGCGATCCCGGTGGCGGTGTTCGACGTGGCGGAGGTGACCGGCTTCCTGGAGGTCCGCCACGCGGTCGGCGACGAGACCTACCTGTCCTTCTCCGGCGAGACCGAGCACCCCGAACCCGGCGAGGTGATCTTCGCCGACGGCGCCGGGCGGGCGCACGCCCGGCGGTGGTCCAACCGGCAGAGCCGCCAGTCGGCTGTCAGCGACACGACCCGGTCCGTGCTGGTCGTCGCCGAGGCGCTGCACGCGTCGGCGGCGCTGGACGTCGGGCGGCTCATGACCGCCCTGGCCGGCGAGCTGAGCGCCCTGTGGTCCGTGGACCCGAAGCCCGTCACACTGAGCGCGTCCTCGCCGCGCTTCGACTTCTGACGGTGATGACGCAGCCGAGTGCCTCCCGGCAGGGTCTGCCCCGGCTTCTGACCGTACGGACGACCGGGACGACCATGCGGACTCCCCGGGACGCGTGATTCCCGGGGAGCCGCTCGTACGGGCTGGTCAGGGGGTGGAGATGGCCGCCACCGGGCCGCCGCCGGACGGGCCCTGGTGGACGGCGGCCACCGAGACGAACACGGCGGGGTCGCCGGTCACCGAGGCCGCCACGCCGCCCACCGTGGCCTTGATCTGGCGGTGCCAGTGCACGTCGGAGTCGTCCAGCATGATGTTGCGCCGGCCCCTGACTCTGCCCGTGGGGTCGGCCTCGCACTTCATGAAGACGTTCACGAGCCGGTCGCCCAGGTCCGAGGGGTGGGGGCGGTCGGGCAGCGACAGCCCGGAGTCGCGGATCGCGTCCCAGATGCCGTCGGCGTCCAGGGCGTCCTTCATCACGCCGTGGCCGATCCGGTAGCGGCCGCCGATCCCTCGTACGTTGCCGACCAGCACGATCTGCGCCCGGTCCAGTTCGACTCCCGAGGAGCAGGAGGCGACCGACGAGTACAGCGACAGGTCCTTGTGGATCTGGTCGGCGCGGGGCATGTCGATCTCGCCCAGGGCGACGGCGATGCCGAGGGCGGTGGTCGAGTTGGACAGGTCCATCGACGGGCCCGTCTCCTCGATCGCCGTGTCCTGGCCGCGGTTCTTGGCGTCGGTGATCGTGGCCAGGGTGAGCAGCGGGGTCTTGGTCTGCACGTAGTGGACGTCGCGCGGGTCGTCGATGCCGGCGATCTTCATCGCCTCGCGCACGCCGGCCGCGACCTTCTCCACCATGGCGGGGCGGCCGATGTCCTCGGGCAGGATCACCTCGCTCATCGCCACGCCGACCGACACGCGGGGCTCGTCGGAGGCGACCGCCTGCGACGGGTCGAGGGTGGCGAAGATCGTGGCGTGCGGGCTCAGCACCCCGTCGGTGCCGCCCGACCACACCAGCGGCACGTTCTCCGGCGCCGGATGCCCCTTGGCCGCCAGGACGTCACGGAACGCCCGGTCCGCCAGGATGCGCGTGTAGTCGTTCACGCCGCCGTTGCCCTCGGTCTTGCCGATCACGGCGAGGACCCGGTGCGCCTCGATCACACCGTCGTCGATGAGCCGCTCCAGGCCCGAGGCGTCGGTCACGCTCTCGATCGGTACCTTCCGCACTTCAATCGGATCCGGCATTTATCGCCCTTTCTCGCATGTGAGCCGCAATAGCAGGGAGGGCCGCCGGCCCGAGCCGCCCTCGGGCGAGATACCCGGCCTCGTCCGGCGGCACGCCACGCCCCGACCCTACTGACGACTTCGGCCCCCTTTCCTGGGCAATGTCTGCCAGACGTTGCGGGCAGTGCCGTCACCCGTTGAGATGTACGGCAGGGCGGCGCGTTCCCGGGTTCGCGGCCGCGCTGTCCGAGTGGCCCGGCGGCCGTCGCCTCCTGGCGGTGCCGGGACGGCGGTAGGGTCGCGGGTGTGATGCGCGAAGCGGTCGTCAACGGGATCACCATCGTCTTCCGGGAGGAAGGGGCCACGGAGGCTCCCGCGCTGGTGCTGCTCCACGGCCGCACCGCCGACCACAACGACTGGAACGGCATCACCCAGCACTTCGCCGCCCGCCACCACGTCATCGCGCCCGACCTGCGGGGCCACGGCGGCAGCGGCCGGCCCGGCGACTACGCGCTGCCCGACATGGCCGGGGACATCGTGGCCCTGCTCGACCACCTCGGCATCGGGCGGGCCACGCTGGTGGGCCACTCGCTGGGCGGCGTGGTCGCCTACCTCCTGGCCATGCTGCATCCCGGCCGGGTCGATCGGCTCGTCGTCGAGGACCCTCCCCCGCCCTTCCCCATCGAAGGACGTGCGCCCATCGTCGAGGACGGATCCACCGGCTTCGACTGGCGGATGGTGCACGACACCGAGCGGCAGTTCCTCGCGCCCGACCCGGCGTGGGCGGAGGGGCTCGGCCGCGTCACCGCTCCCACGCTGGTGCTGTCGGGCGGGCCGTCGAGCCATGTCCGGCCCGAGCCGCTGGCCGAGCGCATCCCCGGCGCCCGGCTGGTCACGATCGACGCGGGGCACCTGATCCACACCTCGGCCCGGAAGGCGTTCCTGGCCGAGGTCGACGCGTTCCTGGACCAGGACGAGCGCGAGGCCGGGAGCGAGGTCAGCTGAGGCAGGCGCGGAAGACCGCGGTCAGCCTGTCGACCACCGCCTGGCGCGGCGCCGGCGTCACGGGCCCGAACACCTGCTGAAACCTGCCGCCGCCCATGATGATCGCCGTGGCGATGGAGGCGCGCAGCTCGGCGTCCTCCCCGTCCAGGCGGGCGATCAGCGGCTCCAGGATGGCGGTCCTGACCCGGTCCTGGGCCAGCTCGCGGATCGCCGGGCTCGACGCCGAACGCTCCAGGGTGGCGAGGACGGGGCTGTCCGTCTCGGAGCCGAGCCGGTCGGCGACATACTCGGCCAAGCTCGTGGCCAGGTCGCCGCCCTCCTCGAGCACGGCGGGGAACCGGCCCTGCTGGGCCAGGACCTCGGCGAACAGCTCCCTCTTCGAGCCGAAATAGCGGTTGATGAGGGCGATGTTGGCGTTCGCCTCGGCGCCGAGCATCCGCATCGTCACCTCGTCGTAGCCGTGCTCGGCGAACAGCCGGCGGGCGGCGTCGAGGATGCGCCGCCTCGTGCCCTCACGGCTCCTTGGTTCCACGGTGTAGACAATAGGGTCCCGATCCCGTACGGCAACGAACCGGGGCGGTTGGCAATACTGACCCCTATCATCCGCGTTGAGTGGTGTGACCGTAATGTCATAAAGATCGGGCAGGGTGGGGGCGTGCGAACGAAGCTCGGCGATCACCTGCGGGAGCGGCTGTACGCGTTCTGGCTGAAGGCACCGTCGATCGCCCAGTGCGCCATCGGCGCCGCGCTGGCCTGGACGGCCGCCACCCAGCTGCTCGGTCACCCCAGCCCCTTCTTCGCGCCGATCGCGGTGCTGATCTGCGTCGGCGTGGGCCTCGGGCAGCGGCTGCGCCGGGTGGCCGAACTGGTCGTGGGCGTCAGCCTCGGCGTCGGCGTGGGAGACCTCCTGGTCGCCTGGATCGGCTCCGGCCCCTGGCAGATCGCCCTGGTCGTGGCGCTGGCCATGGCCACCGCCGCGCTGCTGGACAGCGGGACGCTGTTCGTGTTGCAGGCCGGGTCGTCGGCCGTGCTGGTCGCGGCCCTGGTGCCGGGCGACAGCACGGGCGGCCTGGACCGGATGCTCGACGCGCTCACCGGCGGCGCCATCGGGGTGGCCGTGGTGGCCCTGCTGCCCGCCAGCCCCTTCAACCTCGCCGCCAAGCACGCCTCGGAGGTGCTCGACGCCCTGTCCACGGTGCTGGAGCAGGCCGCCGAGGCGATCGAGAAGCGCGACGTCGACCTGGCGGCCGAGGCGCTGGAGGGAGCGCGCGGCACGCAGGCGGCGATCGAGGAGTTCGAGCAGGCGCTGGCCACCGGCAAGGAGATCGCCATGATCTCGCCGCTCCACTGGCACCGCCGCGCCAGGCTGGCCAGGTACGAGATCGCGGCCGTGCCGGTCGATCACGCCCTCCGGAACGCCAGGGTGCTGGCCCGCCGCACCCTGGCGGCGCTGGGCGAGACCGACCCGCCGTCCGCCTCTCTGGCCGACTCCATGCGCGAGGTGTCGGAGGCCGCTCTGCTGCTGCAACTGGAGCTCGGGGCCGGCCGCGAACCCGTGCTGGCCAGGCAGGCGCTGCTCGCGGTGGCCGGCAGGCAACGGCCCGAACGCCTGGGGTTCTCCGCCGACGTCATCGTGGCGCAGCTCCGGTCGATCGTCGTGGACCTGCTGCTGGCCACGGGCGCCGCTCCGGACGAAGCGGGCGCCGCGCTCGCCCCGCTCGACAACCCCAGGCGCACCTGACGTCCCCGGCCGCTTACGGCGTCCGTCTCGGACGCCCGTGCAAGGTGGGGCCGGACCACGGCGAACGCGGCCCCGGAAGACCGCCGGTCAGGTGGACAGGCGCTTCAGGCGGGCGGCCGCCTCGTCGATGACCTCCTCCTTCTTGCAGAAGGCGAACCTGACGAAGTGGCTGCCACGCGCGGGATGGTCGTAGAACACCTGCGTCGGGATCGCCACCACCCCGGCCAGCTCGGGCAGCCTGCGAGCGAACTCGAACCCGTCGGTGAAGCCGAGCGGCCTGATGTCGGTCTGCACGAAGTAGGTGCCCGAGGGCCTGAGCACCTCGAACCCGGCCGCGGCCAGACCGCTCATCAGCCGGTCGCGCTTGTCCTGCAGGCCGGCGCGCAGCTCCGCCACCCAGCCGAGCTCGTGGCGCAGGCCGTGGGCGACGGCGAGCTGCCACGGCGCGCTCGCGGTGTAGGTGGTGAACTGCTTGACCGTCTGCACGGCCGTGACCAGCTCGGGCGGCGCGCACACCCAGCCGGTCTTCCAGCCGGTGACCGAGAACGTCTTGCCCGCCGAGGAGATCAGCACGGTGCGCTCGCGCATGCCGGGCAGCGTGGCCAGCGGGATGTGCTCGACGTCGTCGAACGTCAGGTGCTCGTACACCTCGTCGGTGATGGCGATCAGCCCGTGCTCCTGGCAGAGCTCGGCGATGACGGTCAGCTCGGCCCTGGTGAAGACGGTGCCCGTCGGGTTGTGCGGCGAGTTGACCAGGATCGCGCGGGTCCTCGGAGTGACGGCCGCGCGCAGCTCGTCGGGGTCGAAGGTGAAGCGGCCGGCCTCGGGCCGCATGGTCACGGCCACCAGCCGGGCCTGAGCGAGCGCGATCGAGGCGGCGTAGGAGTCGTAGTAGGGCTCGAACGCGATCACCTCGTCACCCGGCTCGCACAGCGCCAGCACGCTGGTCGCGATGGCCTCGGTGGCGCCGACCGTCACCAGGACCTCGCGGTCGGGGTCGTAGGTCAGGCCGTAGTGGGCGGCCCGGTGATCGGAGACGGCCTGGCGCAGCTCCGGCACGCCGGGGCCGGGTGGGTACTGGTTGGCGCCCGACCTGATCGCCTGGACCGCGCGGTCGAGCATCGCGGCCGGGCCGTCGGTGTCGGGAAACCCCTGACCCAGGTTGATGGATCCGGTGCGTACGGCAAGCGCGCTCATCTCGGCGAAAATCGTCGTGCCGAACCCGCGCATCCGCGAAACTAGTGCTTCCGTCACGGGCCCACCCTAATAGTCTCGTCAGGTGATCACCCAGGTCGCCCTCGCACTGGCGCTCGCCTTCCCCCCTGTCTCCCCGGTCCTTCCGGCCGCGGCTCCGGGTGACGTCGAGCGGAGCCCGTGTCCCGTCGCGGTGCCCGATCACACCGTCTGCGGTTTCCTCGTCGTGCCGGAACGCCGCGACTCGCCGGGCAGGACCATCAGGGTCGGCTACGCCGTGCGCACCTCGACGGCGGCGAACCGGGCGCCGGACCCGGTCGTGTTCATGAACGGCGGCCCCGGCGCGTCGTCGATCGGGCTCACCGGGTTCCTGAGCCGGATGTTCCCCGACCGCGACGTGGTGACGGTGGAGCAGCGCGGCGGGCGGCACTCCCGGCCCTCGCTGGGCTGTCCGGAGACGGCCGAGGCGATCCTCGGCCTGCTGCGCGAACCGGCCACGGGCGGCGCGGCCGGCACGGGCGTCGTCGTGGAGGCCGGGCCGGGTGGGCGGGTGGACGGCCGGGCGGGTGTCGTGGCCGCGGCCGTGGCCTGCCGGGAACGGCTGCGGGAGCAGGGGGTCGACCTGCGCGGCTACACGACCAGGGAGATCGCGGCCGACGTGATACGACTGCGCGAGGCGCTCGGTCACCCGTCGTGGAACCTGTTCGGGGTCGGCTACTCGACCCGGGTGATGCTCGACGTGGCGGCGGCCGATCCGGGCGGTGTCCGGTCGGTGGTGCTCGACTCGTTCCAGCCCGAGGGCGTGGCCCGGTACGACGACGCCCACCGCGACCTGGCCGGCGCGCTTGCCCGGCTGGGCCTGCGCGACCGGTTCGAGGCCATGGTGCGCAGGCTGAACGCGCGGCCCGCCCGGGTGACCGTGACCGACCCGCTGCTCGGCACCGATTTCACCGCCCGGCTGACCGGCGACGACACGGCGGCGCTCCTGGCGGAGGCACTGCGGAAGCCGGGCGGGGCAGCGGTGGTGGCCGTGCTGGTCGGCGCGCTGGCGAGCGGGCATGACGAGTTGCTGAGCCCGCCGGCCGACGCGCTGGCCGAGGGGCTGATGGCGCGCGAGCTGGGGCTGTATCACGCGGTGCGGTGCCAGGACGAGGTCCCGTTCAACACCTTCGACGCCAGCTCCCGATTTTTCACCGTAAAAGCCGACAAAGCGGTGTGTGACGCGTGGAAGCTTCCCGCGTCGGCCCCCGCGAACTCCACGACGGACGCGCCGGTCCTGGCCGTCGGCGGGCGGTTCGACCCCGCGACGCCCGCCAGGACGAGCAGGCCGGCCGCCGAACGACTGCCGCACGGGCGGTTCGTGGAGTTCGCCGGCGCGGGGCACGCCGTCTTCCTGGCCGAGGCATGCGCCCGCGAGCACATCCGGGCCTTCGTGGCCGACCCGGCCCGGCGCCTCTCCCCCTGCCCTCCGGAACACGTCACGGCGCCGTCCCGCCCCGGCGACGTGCGCGTCAGCGCGGCCCCCTACCAGGTGGCGGCCGCGCCGTGGCTGGCCGCGCCGTTCGCGCTGTTCGCGCTGGCCTCCCTGGCGCAGCTGCTCGCGGGCGCCCTCAGGGGCCGGGCGCTGACCGCGTACGCCGGACTCACCGGGGTGGCGTTCACCTGGCTCATCACGCAGGAGATGTACGGCGCGGCCGGCGCCGGCCAGGCGACCCTGGCCGTCGGCGTGCCGGCGATGGCCGGGCCGTACACCTGGGTGGCCGTCGGCTCGGCCGTGCTCGCGCTCGCCGCGTTCGCCCGGCGGCGCGGATGGGGACAGGCCGTGGCGGCTCTCATCGGCGCCGGATTCCTCGTATGGTGGTTCGCCTGGTTCCTGTGACGCGCATCCGTGAGCTCGACGCCCTCCGCGGCTTCGCGGTGGGCGGGATCATGCTGGTCAACACCTGGCAGCACGTGCCCCGCGTGCCCGACGGGCCGCGCACCGGCGTCGACTGGGCGATCGACGCGCTGTTCCAGGCCCGCTTCTACCCGATCTTCTCGCTGCTCTTCGGCATCGGTTTCGTGCTGTTCCTGCAGCGGGCCGGCCACTGGGTGCTGCTGAGCAGGCTGGCCTGGCTGTTCGGCTTCGGCCTGCTGCAGCACACGTTCTACGAGGGCGAGGTGCTGACCGACTACGCCTTCTACGGCGCGCTGGTGCTGCTGCCCGCGTCGTTCCTGGCGGGCGGCCTGCCCGTGCTGATCCTGGGGCTGGGGGCGCTCGTCTGGGCGATGCGGGAGGGGGGCGGCTCGCTGTTCATCCCCGGCCTCTTCCTGGTCGGCATGGCGGTGATGCAGCTGCGGCCGTCCGGGCGGCTGCTGTGGCCCGGGTTCGCGGTGAGCGCGCTGGCGACCGCGCTGCTCACCCCCGCCTGGGTCATGACGGGCGACTGGATCGTCTACAGCGTGGCCGCGCTGGCCGGGGCCACCGCCTACACGACCGGGCTGCTGCTGGTCCTGCGGGCCGGCTGGTCGGCGCCGCTGTCGGCCGTGCTGGAGCCGATGGGCCGGATGGCGCTGACCAACTACGTCTCCGGCACGCTGGTGATCTTCCTCACCGGCCCGTTCGTGGCGAGCGACCCCACCCGCTGGTCGGTGGTCCTGGTGGCGGCGGTGACCGTGCCGGCGCAGGCGTGGGCCAGCAGGTGGTGGCTGTCGAACTTCCGATATGGCCCGCTGGAGTGGATCTGGCGGTGCCTGACCTGGTTTCGATGGGTGCCCAACCGGTTAGAGTCGGGCCGTGACCACAATCGCCCTCTGCCAGATCCCGGTGGCTCCTGATCCGGCGGCAAACCTCAAGAGGGTCCGCGAGGCTCTCGCCCGCGCCGAGGGCGCCGACCTGGCGATCTTCCCCGAGGCGACGCTCACCCGCTACGGCCGGCGCATCACCGGCCTGGCCGAGCCGCTCGACGGGCCGTTCGTCTCCGGCGTCGCCGAGGCGGGCGACGGCCGCGTCCACAACACGGCCGTCGCGATCGACGCCTCCGGCGAGCTCAAGGCCGCCTACCGGAAGATCCACCTGTTCGACTCGTTCGGCGCGAGGGAGTCGGAGCTGGTCGCCCCCGGCTCCGAGCCCACGGTCGTCGAGCTGGCCGGCGTCAGGGTGGGGCTGATCACCTGCTACGACATCCGCTTCCCCGAGCTGGCCAGGGCACTGGTCGACCAGGGCGCCGAGTTGTTCGCGGTGATCGCCGCCTGGGGTTCGGGGCCGCTCAAGGAGGACCACTGGATCACCCTGGTACGCGCCCGGGCGCTGGAGAACACCATGTGGACCGCGGCCGTCGGCCAGGCGCCCAACCCGGCCGAGTCGAGCGACGGGTTCGGCGTGGGCCGCAGCATGCTGGTCGACCCGCTGGGCGTGGTCCGCGCCGATCTGGGCACCGCGCCCGGCGTGCAGGTGGTGGAGCTGGATCCCGAGGCGACCGCGGCCGCCCGGGCGACCCTGCCCTGCCTCGAACATCGCGTGCTCCAGGTCAACAGATCGTAAAATGAAACAGTGAGCAGAACGCAGATGCAGAAGGTGGTCCCGCCGCGTCTGCTCGTCCCCTACCTGTCGGGCAAGCGCACGGTCATCTCCGGCTACGTCTACCGCGTCCAGGACTGCTCGCGGCTGACCACGCCCAGAGCTCTCTTCTACGGGCTCGACCTGGTGTTCGACGGGTCCGAGCTGACGGCCGACGTGCCCGAGCTCTACGTCATGCGGTGGCACTCCCGCGACGTCGACACCTACGCGGTCCCCTACGGACCCCACATGGGCGGTGACTGGAGCGACGCGCCCCCCTTCGCCGGCAACGGGTTCACCACCTCGTCCACGCACGTGGTGCCGCAGTTCCACACCATGCCCATGCCGATCCCGGCGGGCGCCGAGATCGTGCACCTGACCGGCGAGGGCGAGCGCCGCTTCGCCGACTACGACGGGCTGACCTGGCGGCCCGCCGCATGAGTGCCGAGATCACGCCCGTGGCCTCCGGCTTCGTCGCCCGCATCGGCGAGCGCACGCTGCCGGCCGCGCTGGGCCCCGACAGCGACCAGGTGGTGCTGTTCAGCGAGGAGGAGCTCGACGGGTTCGAGGCGGCGTCCGGCTACTGGCGGCGCGAGGTCCGCCGCGACGAGCTGGAATGGCTGGTGCTGGTCCGCACCGTCGGGGCGTTCGGCGGCGAGCCGTGCATCGTCCTCGACGAGGACGACGACGGCCTGCACATCGCCTACACCGGGCACAGCGGCATGAAGGCCGAGGCGCTCGGCTACTGGATGGTCGACCACGGCGCCTACGAGGTCGTGGTGCCCCGCGAGGAGGTCTTCTCCATCCGGGTCGAGCGGATCCCGATCGCCTGAGCCGCCCGGTCAGGAGCCCAGGTGGCGATAGCGGGCCAGGCGGGCCGCGAGCCGGTCGGCCGCGGGCCTCGCGAGCAGGAGGGCGATCTCGTGCTCCAGTGCCCGGCCCACCCGCTCGCAGAACGCCCGGTGCTCGTAGGCGGCGTCGGGCAGCTCGGGGATGACCCGGTCGACGATCCCGGCGGCGCGCAGGTCGGTGGCGCGTACGCGCTGCGCCTGGGCGATCTCCGGCGCGAAGTCGACCGAGCGGTAGAGGACCGCCGAGGCGCCCTCGGGCGGCAGCGGGGCCAGCCAGGCGTGCTGCGCGCACAGCACCCGGTCGGCGGGCAGCAGCGCGAGCGCGGCGCCGCCGGCGCCCTCGCCGAGCAGCAGGGCGACGGTGGGCGCGTCCAGGCTCACCAGGTCGGCCAGGCAGCGGGCGATCTCCCCGGCCAGGCCGCCCTCCTCGGCGGCCTTCGACAACGCCGCGCCGGCCGTGTCGATCACGGTGACCAGAGGCAGCCCCAGATCGGCGGCCAGCCGCATGCCGCGCCTGGCCACGCGCAGCCCGGCCGGGCCGAGCGGCGAGCGGGAGCGCTGGCCGAGCCGGTCCTGGCCGAGCACCACGGCGGGCGCGGCGCCGAATTTCGCCAGCGCCAGCAGCAGTCCCGGCTCGTTCTCGCCCACGCCGGTGCCGTTGAGCGGGGTCACGTCGGTGGCGGCGAGCTTGAGCAGCCCGCGCACGCCGGGCCGGTCGTCGCGGCGGGACCTGCTGATCGCCTCCCACGCCTCGACCGGCCGCAGGTCCTCCTCAGGCGGCCGGCCGGGCTCCAGGCCCGTCCGGTCGGCGCACAGCACGGCCAGCGCCCGGATCGCCACCTCGCGCGCGTCGTCGGCCGACACCACCGCGTCGACCAGCCCGTGCCGGTAGAGGTTCTCCGCGACCTGCACGCCCTCGGGGAACGGGTAGCCGTGCAGCGCCTCGAACACCCTCGGCCCGAGGAACCCGATCAGCGCGCCCGGCTCCGCGGCCGTGACGTGCCCCAGCGACCCCCAGGACGCGAGCACCCCGCCGGTCGTCGGGTGGCGCAGGTAGACCACGTGCGGCAGGCCCGCCGCGCGGTGCGCCTGCACGGCCGCGGTGATCTTCACCATCTGCACGAACGCGAGCGCGCCCTCCTGCATCCTGGTGCCGCCCGACGCGGGCGCGGCCAGCAGCGGCAGGCGCTCGCGGGCGGCCCGCTCCACCGCGGAGGTGATGCGCTCGGCCGCCACGCTCCCGATCGACCCGGCCATGAACGAGAACTCGCTGGCCAGCACGGCCACCCTGCGACCGGCGAGGAGGCCCTCACCGGTGATGACCGACTCGTCGTAACCGGACTTCGCCCGGGCCGCGGCCAGCTCGTCGGCGTAGGAGGAGCCGGGGGCCGCCGGGTCGGCTGGGGGCACGTCCCACGATGTCCACGATCCCTTGTCAAGAACCGTGTCGATCAGTGTGCGCGCGTCCGGACGGGTCACCGTTGCCCCCTCGTGTCGGCCGATGCTGCCATGGTGACGCACGAATGTACCGGCCGGTAGCTCGATGTCCGGATCACGTCTCGCGCTCTCCCAGCCAGCGGAGCACCGCGTCCCCGTCCTGGCCGAGCGCGGGCGGCGCGGTGTGCTCCATTGCGGTGAGCCCGTCGAAGCGCAGCGGCGGCCCCGGCAGCTCGACGCGGCCGAGCACGGGGTGGTCGACCTCGACGAGCAGGCCCTGGGACCGGGTCTGCTCCCAGGAGTAGACCTCGTCGAGGGAGCGGATCGCGCCCGCCGGCACCCCGGCCTCGGCGAGGCGGGCCAGCCAGTGGGCGCGGTCGTGCGCCATCAGGGCCTTCTCCATGTCGGTGATCAGCTCGTCGCGGTGCGCGAACCTGTCCCGGTTGGTCGCGTATCTCGGCTGGCCGGGGTCGATGCCGAGCAGCGTGGCCACCTTCCGCCACTGGACGTCGTTGGCCGCGGCGATCTGCAGCATGCCGTCGGCGCAGCGGAACGCGCCGTAGGGGGCGATCGAGGCGTGGTGGTTGCCGCCCGCGACCGGCACCTGCCCGCCCACGGTCCAGGCGGTGCCGTGGTAGGAGTGCACGCCGGTCACCGCGGCGAGCAGCGACGTGCGCACCACCCGCCCCTTGCCGGTGTGCTCGCGCTCGTACAGCGCGGTGGTCACTCCGTACGCGCCGTGGATGCCGGCCAGCAGGTCGGCGATCGAGGCGCCGACCCGGTACGGCTCGTCGGCCGACGGGCCGGTCAGCGACATCAGGCCCGCCTCGCCCTGGGCGATCTGGTCGTAGCCGGGTCGGCCGCCCTCGGGCCCGTCGTGGCCGAACCCGGTGATCGACAGGACGACGAGCCGCGGGTTGAGCTCGTGCAGGCGCTCGACGGGGAAGCCGAGCCGGTCGAGGACACCGGTGCGGAAGTTCTCGATCAGCACGTCGCTCTGGCGTATCAGCCGCTCGATGAGGGCTTTGCCGTCGGGCGACTTCAGGTCGACGGCGATGGACTGCTTGTTGCGGTTGGCCGCCAGGAAGTAGGTGGAAATATCGTGATCTGGTCCTACGAAGGGCGGGCCCCAGCCTCGCGACTCGTCGCCCCCGGCCGGATGCTCGACCTTGATCACCCGCGCGCCGAGGTCTCCCAGCATCTGCGCCGCGTGCGGCCCCGCCAGCGCCCTGGACAGGTCCAGCACGACGATGTCCTTGAGGGGTCCGGGCAAGTCAACCTCCAGCTTGAGATCCGGGGCGAGAGCACATTCTCTCTCCTAACCCCACAACTCACCTACCCTGAGTCCGTGCAATCACTGGCCCGCCGCGTCCGGAAGCTGGAGCCCTCGTGCGGCCCGGTCCGGCTGGTCGCCGTCGACGGCCCCGCCGGGTCCGGCAAGACGACGTTCGCGGGCGGGCTCGCGACCGCGCTCGGCTGCCAGGTCGTGCACAGCGACGACTTCCCGGTGCCCTGGGACGAGGGCCCGGGCCCCTGGTTCGACGCGCTCCACGAGCAGGTGCTCCGGCCGCTCCGGCAGGGCCGGCCCGGCGCCTTCCGCCGTTACGACTGGGTACGCGGCGAATACGGGCCGCTCGTCGAGGTGCCGGTCGCGCCGGCGCTCGTCGTCGAAGGCGTCGGAACGGCCCGCGAGGCCGCGGCGCACCTGCTGGCGTACACCGTCTGGGTGGAGGCGCCCGAGCCGGTGCGCCTGCGCCGGGTGATCGAGCGCGACGGACCCGAGCTCGCGCCCCGTTGGGACGCCTGGTTCGCGGCCGAGGAGAAGTGGTTCGCCGACGACGGCACCCGGGATCGGGCCGATCTCGTCGTCAGCACCTGCTGACGACCCTTGAGCTCGGTCGGCCAGGTGTCCCGAATCGCGGCCTCGCAGCAAGGGGAAGCATCTTGCCAGGGGACGGTTCCAATATTACGGTCAAGGCCGTTATGTCCTCTAAAAAGGAGCTGCTTGTGCGCATTTTCCTCGCGGCCATGCTCGTCGCCTTATCCATCACCGCTCCGGCCCAGGCCGAATCCCAGGCAACCCCGCCGACCGGGTGCGGGTTCCAGAATCTCGGCACGCTGCCGCTCACCGGAGCCACCACGGCGGGCACCGCGCTCGACGGCGACCGCGTCTACTCGGTCACCTCCAGCGCGTCCGGGCCCGCCATGCTCGCCATCAGGAACGCCTCCGACGCCACCCTGATCGCCGAGCACCCGCTGCCGCTCGCACTCGGCTCCTGGGCCGTGACCGTGGCCCCGGACCACTCCGTCTATGTCGGCAGCTACAACGCCACGGCCGGAGCCATGGGCAGGCTGTTCCGCTACGACCCCGCGACCGGCCAGGTCAGCGAACTGGGCATCGCGGTGCCCGGCGAGACGTTCGTGTGGACGGTGGCCGCCGCCCCCGACGGCTCCGCCGTGTACGGCGGGACCTCGCCCAACGGGCGGCTGTTCCGCTACGACACCGCCAGCGGGCGGATCGACGACCTGGGCAGCCCGGTGCCGGGCGAGCAGTACCTCCGTGACCTGGCCGTCGGCGACGACGGCACCGTCTACGCAGGCCTCGGCGCGCAGAGCATGAAGGTCGCCGTGCTGAAGCCGGACGGCACCCTCATCGAGGTGGTGGATCCGCCGATCACCGGAAACGGCTACGCCTATGATCTCGACATCGTCGGCCGGCACCTGCTGGTGCGATTCACCACCTCGACCGGGACCAACCCGATGGGCGTGTACGACCTGGCGACGAAGTCCTGGGAAGGCGTGGTCGACGACGTCGACAGCCTCACCGTGGGCGGAGGCCGGCACGGGCACGCGGTCTACCTGGTCCAAGGGGACGAGCTCGCGAGATATGACCTTAAAAGCGGAAAAATCGCGAGACTGGGCTTCGACGACCTCGGCGGCGGCGCCGCCAGACCGCTCGGCTGGCTCGGCACCACACTCGTCGGCACCTCCTCCACCGGCCGTATCTGGCACTACGACCTCAAGACCGGCAAGGGAACCCTCTTCGACTCCACGGTGACCGGTCAGCCCGTCAGCATCCGATCCATGGGGCTCGGCCCCGACGGCCGCGTCTACGCCGGCGGCTTCTTCACCGGCGGCCTGGCCGCCTACGACCCCGGCACCGGCGAGTCCCAGTTCTGGCCGAACGTCGGCCAGAGCGAGGGCATCGTCACCCACAAGGGCAAGCTCTACCTCGGCGTCTACCCCGGCGCCCGCATCTACGAGTTCGACGGCACCGCCCCCAGAGAGCTGCTCAACCTCACCGACCAGGAGCAGGACCGGCCGTTCGCGATGGTGTCGGCGGGCGACCTGCTGGCGTTCGGCACCGTGCCCAAGTCCGGCGTCGTCGGCGGAGCACTCGGCCTGCTCGACCCCGCCACCGGCGCATCGAGGATCAAGCGCGATCTGATCCCCGGCCAGAGCATCATCGGCCTGGCCTACCGGGACGGCATCCTCTACGGCACGACCTCGGCGTTCGGCGGCACCAGCACCCCGCAGGGCGAGGCGCGGGCCTTCGCCTACGACATCGCCACCGACACGCTCAAGTGGCAGACCACCCCCGTCCCCGGCAACCTCGCACTCGGCTCGATCACCTTCGACGGCGACGGCAAGCTGTGGGGCCTGACCCCCGACTCCCTCTACGAGCTGGACCCCGCGACCGGCCGGACGCTGCGCCAGGTCAAGCACCAGACCTACCCGTGGTCCACCGTGACCCAGGTCTGGCTCGACACCAACATCGAGCTCGGCCGCGACGGCCTGCTCTACGGCAAGGTGCAGGGCAAGGCGTACAAGATCGACCGGGCGACGATGAAGCTCACGCTCATCGCCCGCCCGATCTCGATCCTGCTCGAAGGCCCTGACGAGCACATGTACCTGTCGCGCTTCGAGAACTTCTACACCTACCGAATCTGCGACTGATACCTGAACAACTTCGGGCCTTCCGCGAAGTAGACGTCACCGGACCCGTGCACCGCGAGGTGGTGCACGGGTCCCTGCTTCAGTACGGCCCTCGCCTCCGTTCTCGGGCTGACGGTGAACACCTCCGTGCCGGCGTGCGCGCCGTACAGCAGCCTGTCCTTGGGGTTGAAGGCCAGCTGGCCGCTCGCGCTGGTGCTCGCCGACAGCGTGACCCGGGAGACCACCTCGCGGGCCGCGACGTTCACGCCGAACACCTCGCCGCCCGCGACGCCCCAGAGGCGGCCGCGGTCGTCGAAGGTCAGCGCGGGGATGGCCGGCTTGCCGGGCGCGGGAACGAACTCCCACAGCAGCCGGTCGTCCCTGACGGACCAGGCGAACAGCTTGGCCTCCGGCTGCGTCGGCGGGGTGGCCGACTGGCCGCTGTAGATGGAGGTGCCGCCGTAGAGCACGCCGTCGCGGTAGGCGAGGGACACGATGCTCTGGTCCTGTACGACACTCCGCCGGGAGTGCTTCAGCTTGCCCGTGGTGGGGTCCCAGATGGCCAGGACACCGCCGAGCTGCCCGAGGTCGGGCATGGTGCCGGCCGCCACGTACCGGCCTGCCGAGACCAAGGCGCGCGGCCTGATCTGCTTGTCGGCGGCCAGGTCGAAGAGCCTGGCCGGGTTCGGCTCGGGGCCCGGCTCGGGGTTGGGCGAGTATTCGGGGCTGTGCCACGGCAGCTCGGGGTCATAGGCGTAGACGCGGGCCTCGGGGTAGGCGCCGACATAGAGCTTGCCGCGATGCGTGGTCATCGCCTCCGTCTGGGAGAAGGTGTGGAACTCCTGCACACCGCCGGTCTTCGGGTCGAGCGCCGCGAAGCCGCCGTTGAGGAAGCCGCCGGTGTAGACCCGGCCGTCAGGACCGCCGGCGATGGCGGTGATGTCGATCGGCTCGCCCTTGATGCCGGTCTGGACGAACGACTTCGCCCCGGTCTGCGGGTTGTAGCGGAACATCAGCCCGCGCCAGAGCAGCCCGACCAGGCTCTTGCCGGGGTAGTCGGGCAGGCCGAGCTCCGCCCAGCCGATGCCACGGGTGTTGGCCACCCGTCCGGTGACGGGCAGGCCGGTGGGGGTGACGGCACGGGTGCGCGGATCGTAGCCGACCAGCTCCCCTGCCTTTACAAAGTAGACCTTGCCCTGCTCGTCGGGCGGGGACACGTCGAGTCCGTGCGCCTCGTCGAGCGCGTCCACCCACTGGCCTGCTGCGATGTCCCAGACGTGCAGCGGCCCCGGGAACGCGCCGCCGAACCTGACGAACACGAAGCCCGCGGCCACGTTGAGGTCGTAGGCCCACTTGTCCTGCACGTCCAGGCCGGGCGGTGTGGGCAACCGCTTGACCGTGCCGTCGGCGGCGTCCACCTCGAAGAGGGCCGCGGGGTTCTCGGTGCCCGCGTAGATCTTGCCGTCGGCGTAGTCGACGCTGCGCACGTAGGAGTGGGCCGCCGAGAGTTTGCCGTAGTCGCGTACCCCGGTGGCGGGGTCGTAGCCGAACAGCCTGCCGCCCGGGGAGGTGCCGCCGTAGACGGCCGCGCCCTCGCCCCCCGCCACGGTCCAGATGAAGTTCTCCGAGGCGAGCGGCCGGCCGAGGTCGGTGACGCCCGACTCGCGGGTCCACCGGTAGAGACGGCCGTCGCCGTAGGTGCCCGCGTAGACGCTGCCGTCGGGGGTCGCGTCCACCGCCCAGGCGCCGGCCGCGCCGGGCAGGTCGAGCCGGGCGAGCTCGGCACCGGTGGCCGGGTCGACCGCGTTGAGATGAGCCGGAGCGCCGGAGGAGGCGCTCCAGAGCACCGGGGCGCCGGCCGGGCCGGGAGCGACGGTGCCGCCGAGAAGCAGCACGTCCTGGAGGGGCACGCCGAGGTCGGTCAGCGTGCCACTCGCGGCGTTCGCCGGGGCCGCCGGTCCGACCAACGCCAGGGCGGTGATGCCGGCGACGAGCGCACGTTTAATTAAGGTCATGACCGAAAAATAAGAACTGACGAGGCCCACGTCAAGAAGTTCTCATTACGGTTAGGGCCGAAAATTGGCAGACCAGGCGAGTCAGGGCCGGTAGGCCAGCACCTTGGCCAGCGCCTCGGCGATGTCGGCGGCGCGGGCCGGGTCGTCCATGAGCATCGACTGGCGTACCCAGACCACGCTCCTGGCGGCCTCCTCGGACGCCGGGCACGCCTCGGCGCGGGCACCCTCGGCGGTGAGAGCGGCCATCGCGGCGAGCGGCGGGTAGCCCGCGTCGAGCGGCACGCCTTCGGCGGCCATCGCGGCGAGCAGGAGGTCGCGGTCCACGGGCGCGTGGACACGCAGCATGAGCAGGTGCCGGGAGTCGCGGGTGGTGCCCGGCGGCCGCGGCACCACCGTCACCGGACGGCCGGCGGCGGCCGGGGATCCCGCCTCCGCCTGCCCGGCGCCGGGCAGGTGCGCGAGTTCGCGTTCCAGGGCGTCGCAGAACGCGTTCCTGCGGTCGATCTCCTCGTCGAGCCGGTCCAGCCAGGGCAGCAGGAGGGCCGCCTGGATCTCGGTGAGGCGCAGGTTCCAGCCGACCGCCGGGTGGCCGTACCACTGGCCGCCGAGTGCCCGGCCGACGTTGCACACCGACCAGATCGCTTCGTACGCCGCCTCGTCCCGGCAGACGATCAGGCCGCCCTCCCCCGCCGTCATGGCCTTGCTCGCCTGGAAGCTGTACACCCCGGCGTCGCCCAGCCCGCCGACCGGCCGGTCCTGGTAGGTGGCGCCGTGCGCCTGGGCCGCGTCCTCCACGACCGCGAGGCCGTGCCGGGCGGCCAGGGCGTTGAGCGGATCCATGTCGACGGGGCTGCCTGCCAGGTGGACGGGCATGACGGCGGCCGTCCTGCCGGTGACGGCCCGCTCGACGGCCTCCGATGACAGGTGCAGGTGTTCCGGGTCCACGTCCGCGATCACGGGCGTGGCACCGGCGAGCAGGACCGCGGTGGCCGAGGCGACGAAGGTGTAGGCGGGCACGATCACCTCGTCACCGCGGCCCACGCCCAGCCCCTTGAGCGCGGCGAACAGGCCCAGCGTCGCGTTCCCGACCGCGACTCCGTACGGCACGGCGGACGCGCGGGCGAACGCGGCGGTCAGGTCCGCCACCACACGGCCGCCCTGGGTGGCGCCCCAGAGTCCGCTGTCCAGCACGTCGCCGACGAGCTTGCGCTGCTCGGGGTCGAGGGGCGGCGGCCAGGCCGGCCACGGGGCGGAGCGAACCGGCGTGCCGCCGTAGAGGGCGAGGGTCAAGGGAGGGTTCCTTCCAGGCGTCAGGCGGGTCCGGTGGCGGGCAGATTCAGCAGGCGGGCCAGGTTGCCGCCCTGGACGAGGGCCCGGTCGGCGTCGGTGAGCGGGGCCAGGGCGATGCGGCCGTAACCGGTTCGCTGGTCGAGGAAGCACGCGTCCGACCCGAACACCACGCGCTCGGCTCCGGCCAGGGCCGCCAGGCGGGCGATCCAGCGGCCGGTCATCTTGGAGCCGCACACGTCCAGGTAGAGGTTCGGGTGGTCGTCGACGATCCGGGCCGCGCGGGCGAAGCCGTTCGGCCACAGGCCGGTGTGGCCCATGAGCAGCGGCACGCCCGGATGGCGGGAGGCGACGGTGGCGAACTGGCCGGGGTCGCTCCAGGGCGAGTCCGTCTGGCCATGGGAGAGAACGGGCAGACCGAGCTCCCAGACCGGTTCGTAGGCCGGGTCGTCGAGGCGGCACTCGTGCACGTCGGGATGGATCTTGACGCCCCACACGCCGTCGCGGGTCAGCGGGGTGCGGTGGTGCGGGTTGTAGACCTGCCAGACGCCGAACCGGCCGGGGAAGCGCTCGGCGATCTCCATGGCGAGCCGGTTGCCGCGCACCGCGTCGGGCCCGACGGCGAGCAGGTGGCTGATGCCCATGGCGGTGACGCCGATCCGGTCCATGGTGGCCACGAGGCCCTCGGCGGTCGGGTCGGGGATGAGGAAGTCCGGCCAATTGCCGACGTGGCCGTGCGCGTCGAGGATCATCGGGACCCTCCCTCGGGGCCGAGCATCCGGTCCAGGGAGCCCGCCGCGATCGACTCCACCTCACCGTCCGTCAGGGCGAGGTGGTCGAGGAGGAAACGCGGGCCGCAGTCGTCGGCCACCGGGGCTCCGGTGCCGAACACCAGCCGCTCCGCGCCGAACCGCTCCGCCAGCCACTCGACGCCGCCCTGGGTGTTGACGGTGCCGATCTCCACCCAGACGTTCGGCGCGACGGTCAGCAGCTCGGCGAGCGCGCGCAGCCTGCGGTAGCCGGGGTTGAGCAGCAGGATCCGCTGGCCGGGCAGCCGCTCGGCCAGGGCGCGGAGCTGCGCGGGCGTGGTCTCCTCCAGGTCGACGGCGACCGGGAGGCCGAGCTCGGCCAGCCAGCTCAGGGCGATCGGGCCGGTCAGGTCGAAGCGGTGCCGCTGCGGGCAGAGCCTGATCAGGCGCACGTCCCAGTCCAGGACCTCGCCCGGCGCGGACGGCGCGGACGCTCCCGGCACGCCCGGCACCACGACGGGCACCGGGACCAGCCGGTGGTCGTCCAGCGCGAGGAGGGCGTCGTTGCCCGCCTGCGCGTCGGAGTAGAGGCTGAGCGTGTGGGTCACGAAGGCCCGTCCGATGCCCAGCCGGTCCATGTCCGCCGTCGGGTCCACCGGCAGGTCGTCGAACGGCACGGGACCGACCAGCCGGTGGGCGTCCACCACTAATTTCGGCACAGACCGAAACCTAGCTTTCCGTGGAGGTGGCGGTCAAGGGCGGGCAGCCGGGGTCCAGCCTGATCCTGGCCAGGTCCCGGCCCACCAGGGCCCAGGCGTGCCAGGAGCCGGGCTCGAAGTGGAGCTGCGGATTGGTGTGCCATTCGTCGCCCAGGCCGGTCGCCAGCAGCCGGGCCCCGCCCTCGACGTCGGCGCCCAGCTCGTAGGCGTTGCCGCCGCCCCGGAACACGGAGGTGAACACCCTGCCGCGGTGCACGGTCAGCTCGCCGTACCCGGACAGCATGCCCTGCTGGACGACCTGACGCGTGGCCAGGTCCATGGCCATCCAGGCTCCGGAGTCGCGCTTGTAGGAGGCGTACAGCAGGCCCTCGTGCACCTTGATGTCCTGGAACGTGCGGTGTCCCGGCAGCGGGTCCACCTCCCAGAGCACCTTGCGGGTCTTCAGGTCGAAGGCGGCGACCGAGGCCGACGTCCTGGTGGGTGTGACCCCGCCGCCGCCGAGCACGTCCCCGCCCAGGTAGACGACGCCGGCCCGGCTGTCGAGCGACAGGCTCATCAGGCTCTGGTCGGTGATGACGTCCACGTAGACGTCCATCTCGCCGGTGTCGGGGTCCACTACGGACAGGGCGCCCTTGAGCTTGGCCGACAGCGGGGCGGTGGCGACCAGGAGCTTGTCGGTACGCGGGTCGTACTCGATGTCCCACGGCCGCTGCTGGTCGTGGCCGAGGTAGCCGAGGGTGCGCACCTCGTCGGTGCGGATGTCGACGCTGACGATCCCTCCGGTGGGATACATGGCCGCGTAGATCTTGCCGCCCCGCCGCACCATGGCCTTGGGCTCGCCCGGCACCCGGATCCTGCGTTGCTTCCCGGTGCGCAGGTCGCGCACCTCCATCGAGAAGTGGCCGCCGATGTAGAGCGCCCGGTCCTGCACCAGCAGCATGCTCTGCGGCCGCTCGGCACCCGTCGGCAGCCCGGCATCGATCAGGTCGGTGAACTCCGACGTGCCCGCGCCCGGGTCCAGACGCCAGACGCCGCCGCTGCCCGCGAAGGCGAGCAGGGTGCCGTCGTCCAGTGGATGCAGCAGCCTGGTCTCGTCCCCGAACGAGGGGGGATCGATGACCTTGGTCAGGGCGGTGTCACCGGTCCGATAGCGGTACACGGTCCCGTCGGGGCGGGAGGCGGCGTAGACGGTGCCGTCGCCCGTGGGCGTCAGGGCGTCCAGCAGGCCCGACTCCACGCGGACGCGCCGCGCGTCCGTGCCGTCCCTGCGCACGTCGATCAGCTCGCCGCCGCTGGCGGCCAGCACGCGGTCGCCGTTGACGGCGACCACCCCGATGCCGGCGCCTCCGGCGGCCAGCTCCTGAACGGCGCCGCTCACCCGGTCGACGCGCATGAGCCGGTTCTTCTCCAGCAGTCCCGCGTAGACGTACTCGGCGTCGGCCGCGACCGCGCGCACGTAGTGCTCGCCCTGGACGAGCACGTCGAACCTGCGGACGGCGCCCGTGCCCGGCACGTACTCCCACACCCGGCCGTCAGGAGAGGTGCCGGCGTAGAGCGTGCCGTCCGGGGCCGCCGCCAGGCTCCACACGAAGCCGCCGTTCTTGCCGAAGGAGTGCAGGTGCCGCACCTCTCCGGTGGCGATGTCGAAGCTGTAGAGGTCGGGCACCGGGTAGCTGCCGACGTACACCTTGCCGCCGGACACCGTGACGGCCCAGCCGCCCTCGGCCTCGCCCTCGGACGGGACGTCGGGCAGCGTGACGCTCCTGACCACCTTGCGGGTCTTCAGGTCGAACTCGGCGAGCACGGGCGGTTTGGGACCGCGAGTGACGACGTAGGCGTGGCCCTCGTGGACCGCCGCCCCGACGATGGCCCCGGTCACCGAGGCCGGGCCGAAGGTCCGCACGGCGGGTCCGGTGCAGCGGCCGGGCACGGCGGCCCCGGTCGCCGCGGCGGCCGGGGCCACATTCGCGGCCGGGACCGCGACGAAGGCGGGTGACAACGCCGCCAGGGCGATCAGCAGGGATCGGAGCATTCCAGAACCTCACGTTCATAACTGCTCGATTTTGGCCCTGACCGTAATCTTATGAGCATCGGTTGTCAATGACATGATGTCGGGCATGACTATTAAGGAGGGGGCCGGAATGGCTTTCGACGCCTGGGGTCTGATCGGCGGGCTGGAGGTGACGCTCGACGTCGACGTGCTGGTGGGCGCCTATCCCGACCGGGACGGCCCGGACGGCACGCCCGGGTCGGTGGGCGCCCTGCTCACCGCACATCGCATCCGAGCGGGCGCGGTGGCGAGCCTGCGAGCGGCCCTGTTCGACGTACGGACCGGCAACGACGAGGTGCTCACCCTGGCGCGGCCGAGCGGCGACGCGACCGAGGGCGCGACCGGCGGCGTGCCCGGCCGCGTGCCCGGCGAGGTTCCCGCCGGCCCCGGGTGGGCGCCCGTCGGGGTGGTGGACCTGCGTGATCCCCTCGGTGGCGGCAGGGAGCTCGACCGGCTGGCCGAGGCCGGGGTCAGGGCGGTGCGGCTGTTTCCGGACGAGCAGGGCGTGGAGGCCGGCTTCCCGTCCGTCCGGCAGGTCGCCCGCCGGGCGGCGGCGCTCGGGCTGGCGGTGCTCACGGGCGGGGACGTTCGCCGGTTCTGGCAGCCGTTCGCCGGACTCGGCGCCACGGTGGTCTTCCTCGACACGCACTTCTACCACCTGGGCGACTTCCTGGTGGCCGCCGCCGAGGAGCCCGGGTTCCACACCTCGACCCGCCTGCTCAACTCCCCCGACGCGCTGGAGACGGTCGCGGCCGAGGTCGGCGCCGAGCGGCTGCTGTACGGCTCGCGCGCCCCGCACTACGAACCGCTCGTCCCCCTGCTGCGGCTGGCGACCGGCGGGCTCAAGCCCGACGAGGTCGCCGCGGTGGCCGGAGGCAACGCGAGGAGGCTCCTTTCATGATCATCGATGTGCACGCCCACTGGGGCCCGTGGTTCTTCACCATGGACGTGGCCGAGTCGAGCCTGGCCACCATGGACCGCTACGGCATCGACCGGGCGATCGTCTCCGCCACCGAGGCCGTCATCTACGACGCCCCGGCGGGCAACCGTGCGCTGGCCAAGGTGCTCGACGGCCAGGAGCGGCTGTACGGGTACGTCACGGTCAACCCGCGCAGGCTCCGCGAGGCGGCCGCCGACCTGCGCGACCACCTGCCCACCGGCCGCTTCGTCGGAGTCAAGATCCACACCGACTACACCGGGTCGCCCGCGGCCTCGCCGCGCCTGCGCGAAGCGCTCGCCCTGGTCGCCGAGGCGGGTTGCCCGGCCCTCGTGCACACCTGGGGCACCTCGGTGCTCGACCTGGCCCAGGTCTGCCTGGACACGCCGGGCCTGCGGGTGATCGCCGGGCACATGGGCGCCGACGGGTTCGGGCACGCCATCGAGGCCGCGAACGCCTGCGACCGGCTCTACCTCGAACCCTGCTGGTCGCACGCTCCAGCGGGACGCATCGCCGCGGTGGTGGCGGCCGTGGACGACAGGCAACTCCTGTTCGGCACGGACGCCACGCTGATCGACCCGTCGTCCGCCTTCGGCGCGGTCGCGGCGGCGGAGCTCACCACCGAGACCGCCGAGCGGATCGCCTGGCGGAACGCGGCCGCGCTTTTCAAGATCTAGACATTACGGCCCTGTCCGTTATAGCGTGCGGCGAAACTTTGACCAGGGAGCCGCACATGATCCCCCGCCGTCGATTCCTGCAAGCGGCCGCCGCCACCACGGTGGCCGCCTCACTCCCCATGACCATCGCCGGTGCCGCCAACGCCGCCACTGTCACCAGCCCTGTTGAGGGAACCGTCACCGACCTGGGCCCGGCCAGCGTCGCCAGCCCACTGGGCAACGCCGAGTTCGTGGGCGGCGTCCTGTACGCCGGCTCTCGCGGCCTGTCGCCCAACGTCGTCGGCGCGTACGACCTGAGCAAGGATTCGGTCACGGCCCATTTCGACATCCCCACGGGCATCGGCGTCTGGGCGATGTGCAAGGTCGGCACCGACGTCTACATCGGGACGCATTCCAAGTCCGACCTCTACCAGCTCGACACGGTCGCCGGCACCGTCACCAAGGTCGCCTCCTATCCGGACCACTTCATCTGGACCCTGGCCGCCTCCCCCGACGGCAAGATCTACCTGGGCACCTCCGAACCCGGGAAGGTCAAGGAGTACGACCCCGCCACCGGGGCCAGTCGCGACCTAGGCGAGGCCGCCCCCGGCGAGGCGTACGTCCGCAGCATCCAGGCCGACGACACCCACATCTACGCGGGCGTCGGCGCCAACGCCCACCTCATCGCCATCGACCGGGCGACCGGCGAGAAGAAGGAGCTGCTGCCCGCCGCCCTGGCGGACCGCGACTGGGTGTCGAGCATGCACATCTCGGACACGCATATCGCCGGCGGCATGAACTCCCTGGCCGAGATGATCGTCCTGGACAAGGCGAACCCGGCCGACTACAAGGTCGTCAAGGCGACGGCCCCCGGCGAGAAGTACATCGTCTCGGTGCTCATCCACGACGGCTTCGTCTATTTCGCGGGCCGCCCGTCCGGCACCTTCTACCGTTACGACCTGGCCTCCGGCGAGCTCAAGGTCCTCGGCGTCCCGTACTTCGAGGCCGCCACCCACCGCATCCTCGCCCACGAGGGCCGGATCTACGGCGTGCAGGACAACGCGGTGTTCGTCTACGACCCGGCGACCGGCGCCCTGGAGTACCGCAACCTGGTGCAGCGCGGGTTCAAGGCCGCGCCCGAGGAGCCGATGTCCGTCCACAGCGACGGCGCGCGCGTCTACGTCGGCGGCAAGAGCGGCGCCGACATCCACGACCTGACGAACGGCAAGGTGACCCGGCTCGCCATCCCCGGCGAGCCGAAGACCATGCTCACCCTCGGCGACACCACCTATCTCGGCGTCTACACCCAGGCCGCGCTCTACGCGCACCGCGCTGGCGACGCCGAGGCCCGCCTGCTCGCCCGCACCGGCAACCAGCAGGACCGCCCGCGCGACCTGGCCTACGACGCCAGGACCGGCCTGATCGTGATGCCCACCCAGCCGGAACCCGGGCACATGAACGGCGCCCTGTCCTTCTACTCCGTCCGCACCGGCTCCTACGTCACCCAGCGCCCCGTCGTCGAGCGCCAGACCGTCTACTCGGTCGCCACCCGGCACGGCACCGCCTACCTCGGCACCCTGACCCAGGAGGGCCTCGGCCTGCCGCCCGTCACGACCACCGCCCGGCTGGCCGCGTTCGACCTGGTCAAGCGGCAGCTGCTGTGGCAACTGGAGCCCGTGCCCGGTGCCCGCTCGATCATCTCGCTCGCGCTCGGCCCGCTCACCCTGTACGGCATGGCGAACACGGGCGAGGTGTTCGAGTTCGACCTGCGGAGCAGGAAGGTCACCAGGACGCTCAAGGTCGGCGCGAAGGGGGGCGATCTGTTCGTCGTCGGCCGGGTGGCCTACTGCACGGACGGCGACAAGGTGTACAAGATCGACCTGGTGACGTTCACCGCGAAGCCGATCGTCGAGGAACTGGCCGGGCAGTGGTTCGGCGGCGAGCCCAAGCTGGCGCTGGATCCCTCGCGACGGGCACTCTACGGGGTGAAGGGCCGCAACCTGGTCCGCATCGCGATCGACGCCCGCCGCTGAACACGGCCGCCCCCAACCCGCGACGGCCTGACCTGGACGACCGGGTCAGGCCGTCGGACTGGGCCGACGTGATGTTCCGCCCGGTGTTCCGCCCGGTGTTCCGCCCGGTGTTCCGCCCGGTGTTCCGCCCGGTGTTCCGAACGTGAGGATCGCGGCGTGTTCGTCGTGGGACAGCGACGGCCCGAAGGGGTCATGGGCATGGGACTCCGGGATGCGCCCTTCGGCCGCCGCCAGCCACAGCATGCGCTGGACGTAGCCTTCCATCGGCTCGGTGAAGGTGACCTCTGCCAGCCGGTCCAGGCTGCCGGACGCCTCGTCGAACGCGCGCAGGCCGGAGCCCCGGAAGGTGTCCAGCACGGCGGCCGTGGTCTCGACCCGAGCCGCCGCGATGCCGACCAGGGCCGCCTCGGCCCCCCAGAGCAGGGACGGGCCGAACATCCGGTCCTCGCCGGTGATCGCCAGCCTGCCCGCCTGCTTGGCGAGCGCGATCGCCCGCTGGCAGGCCATCGCGTCGGACAGCAGCGCCGTCTTGAGCCCCGCCACACCGGGATGCCGCAGGATCTCCCGCAGCACGGCCGGCGGGCAGGGGCGGGTGTAGAGATCAAAGGCGATCATCGGCAGCCCGGACGCCTTCCACACGGCGTCGTGCAGCGCCACCCGGTCTCCTGGCGACGGAAAGACGAGCACGCCGTCCGCCCCCAGCTCGGCCGCCACACGCGAGTCCGGCACGCCCGAATCCAGCACACCCGAGCCCGGCCCACCCGGGTCTGGCACCGCGTGCCCGAGCGGCTCGACGCCGGAGGCAGCCGTACCAGGGTGTTCCGCGCCGGTGGGTGCCGGAGGCGGGGAGCCGCCGACGCCGACCAGGACGGGAACGCCGAGGGCGACCGCGCGTTCGATCACGCCGGCGCGTACGTCCGGCGGCAGGAACGGGCCGCGTCCCGTGTGGGCCAGCACCGCGAGGCCGCCCGCGCCGTCCTCGACCAGCCCCGCGAGGTAGCGGGAGACGAGATCCAGATCCACCTCCCCGAGCGCCGTCATGGGGGTGGCCGCGGCCGCGATCAGGCGGCCGCGGAGGCGATCACGCAGGCTTTGTGCCGAAATATCCACGCAAAGGAGCTTATTTGAACCCAGTCATGGCGATGCTGTTCACCAGATACCGCTGCAGCAGGAAGAACACCAGCAGGCACGGCACCACCGAGATCGTCGTCGAGGCCATCAGCAGCGACAGCTGTGTCTCCTCGGTACGCAGCGTGGTCAGGCCGACCGTGAGGGTCCTGGTGGCGTCGCTCTGGCCGACGACCAGCGGCCAGAGGAAGTCGTTCCAGTGCCACAGGAACACGAACACCCCGAGCGTGGCCATGATGGGCCGGGTCAGCGGCACCACGATCGTCAGGTAGACCCGCAGCTCGGAGGCCCCGTCGACCTTGGCCGCGTCGAACAGCTCGTCCGGCAGGCCCAGGATGAACTGCCGCATCAGGAAGACGGCCTGCGCGTTGGCCAGCGTCGGCACGATCAGGCCCCAGAACGTGTCCACCCCGTCCAGGCTGTTGACCAGCACGAACGTCGGGATGAGGGTCGCCTGGAACGGCACCATCATGGTGGCCAGGAACGCCCAGAACATCGCGTCTCGGCCCGGGAAGCGCTTCTTGGCGAACGCGTAGCCGGCCATCGAGGCGGTGGCCAGAATGATCACCACCGAGACCACCGAATAGACCAGCGAGTTGACCGTCCACTCCACGAAACCGGAGGCCGACAGCACATTGGTCAGGTTGTCCAGGGTGAGCGACTCCGGCCAGCGCGTGGGGACGGTCGGCTCGCCCGCCGGCGAGAGGGCGACGATCACCATGGCCACGAACGGGCTGACGGTCAGCACCGCGAGCACGGCCAGCAGGGTGACGAGCGCCCACCTGCCCCGCGGGCGCGGCGCCCGCGGGGCC